>JAJAZE010000236.1 GCA_026785925.1 Pyrinomonadaceae bacterium | reverse complement strand
CTTTTGGCGCGACCGGGCGCGTTCCGAATTTTTCGGATGAATTTATCGAAGAATTTTCAAACAAATTAGGACTTGAGTTTGTTTATGACGGCGAAAACGACGTTCAGAGTCCAAACTTCAGTTTGCCGCTGCCGCAAGCGAAGCAAAGCGGCAGCGAAACGCGGCGCACTCAAATCTCTGCCGAAACAAATCCCGCTTTGCTTCGCTCGCGGGAACACGCTGAAGCGTGGACTCTGAACGCGAAAACTTTTACGCCCGAAGATGTTTTCGCTTACGCTTACGCCGTTTTTCACAGCCCGAATTACCGCTCGCGTTATGCCGAATTTTTGAAGATAGATTTTCCGCGTCTGCCGCTGACCACCGACATCGAACTCTTTCGCAAACTCTGCGCTTCGGGCGCGAATCTCGTCGCTCTGCATCTGCTCGAAGCCGTTGACGCGCCACCCGCGTGGAATCTGCAAACCGACGGCGTATTACTGTTTCAAAACACCGAAGTCGCCGCCGGATTCCCGAAATACGAAGACGGCAAAGTTTTCATCAACAAAACAACTTACTTCAAAGGCGTTCCCGAAACAGTCTGGAATTTCCACATCGGCGGCTACCAAGTCTGCCACAAATGGCTCAAAGACCGAAAAGGCAGAACGCTATCTGAAGAAGACATCGCGCACTACGGCAAAATCGCCATCGCGCTCAGCGAGACAATCCGCCTGATGACGGAAATTGATGAAGCAATCGAAGAACACGGTGGCTTTCCGCTCGTCGGTAGTCAAAAGGAATAAAGTCAGGAAAAAAACTTATGATAAAATTTGTGTGAGGTGAAAGTTGTGCAAAATACATTAACCATCGAATACGCCGACGATTTGCTGTTTGCGCTAGGCGTTTCGGACAAGGAGTTTTCCGAAGAAGCGAAACTTCTGCTTGCCGTCAAACTGTATGAATTGGGAAAAAT
Organism: Pyrinomonadaceae bacterium; assembly: GCA_026785925.1. Classification (GTDB taxonomy): domain Bacteria; phylum Acidobacteriota; class Blastocatellia; order Pyrinomonadales; family Pyrinomonadaceae. Next base: position 784 of record JAJAZE010000236.1, on the reverse strand, counting down.
ATCTTCGGGACAAGCGGCGCGTCTGGCGCAGAAAAGCCGCGTCGAGTTTTTGTTTTCGCTTTCGCGCCTTAGCGTTCCGATGAGCAATCTGCGCGAAGACGACCTTAAAAACGAACTCGATTTTGCTCTCGATGATTGAACGAATCGTTACCAACACAAGTCCTTTAATCGCTTTTTCAAAGATGCGAGCCTTTGCCATAATCGGCAAATTGCCGTTTGAATTTGTCTGCCCGGCGGAAGTGGAAAGCGAAATCATGGTCGGCGCGAAACAAGGCTATGCGGTTGAAATTCCGGGTTGGCTAAAAGTAAAAAATCTGCAATCAAATCTTTCACCGTTAGCAATCGCTTCACTCGACGCGGGCGAAGCGTCGGTTATTCAACTTGCGCTTGAACTGCAAATCAAAATTGTCTGTATTGACGAATTAAAGGGCAGACGTGCAGCTTCGGCAGTCGGTTTGAAAGTTGTCGGCTCACTCGGACTTCTCGGCAGAGCCAAAACGCTCAATATAATTACGGGAATCAAACCTTACATTGAAAAAGCTAAACTTAACGGAATTTATTACGACGATAAGCTGATTGAATCTTTTCTAAAGTCCTTCGGCGAATAATTTCTCTTGTCGTTTTCGCAAATAATTCGTTTGATAAGCGAGATTGACGAAGCAATCGAAAATCACGGCGGCTTTCCGCTCGTCGGAAGTCAAGATTAGTAAGGAACGCGGCCATAACTTGGGGAATATTAATTATTTTTTTTTGGGGATGAAGTTGGCGGGGGGTGATTTTTTAT
>JAJAZE010000235.1 GCA_026785925.1 Pyrinomonadaceae bacterium | reverse complement strand
ATTCAAAGTCAAGCGTCCTGTCAGTTAGACGACCCCGAAAGAAATCAATGACGAATTTCAAATTACGAATTTCAAATGTTAAAAGTCTCTCTTTCAATCCGAAATCGGCAATCCAAAATCTAAAATCGAAATGGCTCCGGCGAGACTCGAACTCGCAACATCAGGTTTAGAAGACCTGCGCTCTGATTCCATTGAGCTACGAAGCCGTAAAATTTGGAGGGGACGAGAGGACTTGAACCTCCAACCTGTTCATTCGTAGTGAACTGCTCTGATTCCGTTGAGCTACGTCCCCGAATTTAGGGATGAAGGATGAAAAGAAGATTGTTTGATTCATCCTTCATCCTTCATCCTTCATCCCTAAAAAATTGGCAGGCGCACTCAGATTTGAACTGAGAACTTCGATTTTGGAGACCGACATTTTGCCGACTAAAACTACACGCCTTCGTAATTTGCGATTTGATTTTTAGCTCAATCAACGAATGGTTGAAGTAAATGGAAAAATCGCAAATAGTTGGAGTGAGCGACGGGATTTGAACCCGCAGCATTCGGTTTGGAAGACCGCTACTCAGCCATTTGAGTTTCGCTCACATTTTTGAAGTTGGCAGCAGCGGTCGGCACTTGACAGTAGAAATTTGACTGCCGACTGCTGCTGCCGACTGAATTTGGTGCATCGGGAAAGATTTGAACTTTCATAGCTGCAAACGAGCCACAGTTTTACAGACTGCTTGCCTTAACCAAAGGCGACCGATGCGTAAAAATTACGTTTCACTTTTGCGGACGAATTAAAGTTAAAAGTGAAAAATATAAAAATTGTGTGTAAAATGAAAAAGGCAGAGATTTAGACGGACGAAGACACAGTTGTGCCTCCAGATGTTGCAGATTATTTTCTTTCGGAACTCGCCAAAGTTTTTAACGAAGAAAATAATCTTTCCAAACTCTCTGCCTTTTTCTATTTTTTGTCCGGGCAATTTCATCTTTCGCCGCATCTTCGCGCACAAAACATAAAATTCCCGAACTTTTTTCGGTTATTCAGTTGTCAAATATCGTAAAAAACAAAAAGGAGCGGCGACTTTTAAGTCTCTTTCGAGAACTTTCGCGTCACCGCTCCTAAAACAATTTCGGATTCTTCTAACAAATCCGTTAAATTTTCGTGTTTCGGGAGCGGAAACAAATCGCTCCCGCTTTTCTAAATCTCGTCTTCCGTGCGGTCTAAGCCGCCGAGTTTCGGCTGATAATTCGGATTATCAAAGTTCGCACACAAACTGACCCTCAGACTGACGCTAAACCGCATCTCTTTCGGTGCGGGCGAGCCGTTCGGTGTCTCAGTTGTATGTATCCAATTTTGAATCACTAAAATTATCTCCTAAAATTTTTGTCCGAACTGTTGTCGAACAGTTGAAAGTTTTAGCACGCTTCGAAAACGCTTGTCAAGCATTTTTTTTGAAATATTTTTTGAAATGCCGAAATTCATCAAAAATGCCGGAAGCCTTTCGGCTGTAAAATCTGCGATTTTTCGCCGCTGATAAGTTCAATTATTTCACCGTTTGCAGTGATTTCGCCGATGTGCGAAAACTTACATTTTTTGAACTCGTTTTCAGCCTGAAAATATTTTTTCGGGTTGACCGTAAAAAGCAGTTCGTAATCTTCGCCGCCGTGCAATGCGAAATCAATTTTGTCGTCAAAAGATTCGGCAATCGGTTTTAGTTTTTTATCAAACGGAATTTTATCGGCGAAAATCTTCGCGCCGACCTTGGAAGCGCGGCAAAGGTGCGATAAATCGCTCGATAAACCGTCACTCAAATCAATCATCGCCGTGGCAAAATTATTTTCGCGCAAGTATCTACCGTCCGAAACTTGCGGAAACGGCTGAAGTTGTTTGAGAAACAAATGTTTTCGCCAGATTTTTTCGTCGGAATTATACTGGGAACCATCTTTCAGTAATTTCAAACCGCCAGCCGCGCCGCCCAATTCGCCCGTCACAAAAATCAAATCACCGACACCTGCGCCCGAACGTAAAATTGCTTTCCCTTTTTTAACTTCGCCCGCGACAATCGAATCAATCACAATTTTATCGGGCGTTCGGGAAACATCGCCGCCGACGAGTTCGACGTTGAATTTTTTTGCCAGCGCAAACCATCCAGCGTAAAATCTTTCGACAAAATCAGTCTTCCAGACTGCTTCAGGAATACCGATGGAAAGCAACGACCAAACCGGTTTCGCGCCCATCGCGGCGACATCGGACAGCGAGACGGCTAACGCTTTGTGACCGATAAATTCCGGTTTTGACCATTCTAGTTTGAAGTCAATGTCTTCGACCAGCAAGTCGGTCGTCATCACTAAATCGGTTTTCGAGTCTTTCGGCAGAACGGCGCAGTCATCGCCGATTTTTGGCAGTGAGTAGCGTGTGCGGAGGTTTTCGATAAACTCGAATTCTGATTTCACAAAAATTTTATTGACACAAAAACATTAAATACTTACAATAACGGCGGCGGCATAATCAAAAAAACATCATACAATAAGAGACACCAATGGGACTTCCTGCGATAGCGATACCTGAAAAAATATTTTTTAAAATCGGCGAGGTTTGCGATTTAGTCGGTGTGCAGGCGCACGTTTTGCGCTACTGGGAAACTGAATTTCCGATGCTTTCGCCGCAGAAGAATCGGTCGGGACAACGCAGTTACCGGCGGCGCGACGTGGAAATCGCGCTGCGCGTCAAAGAACTTCTTTACGACGACCTCTACACCATCGCGGGCGCGAAAAAGAAACTGCAAGTCGAACTGCGCGAAACCAGTCGTTTGAAAATAGTTCATTCCGAACCGGTGCAGCGCGAAAGTTTTATCAAAGAAGTAAAATTGCCCGAACCAGAGCCGGAAGAATTTATCGAAGACGTTCACGCCGCCGAAGAAATTGATAAAATTGAAGAAATCGGTGATTTTGAAGAAATTGCGCCGATTCATTTAGATGATGAACGCCGCGAGGCTTTAAACTCGCTCGCCGCCCAACTGCTCGAACTGCGCGAGATGCTGAAGTCGAACAAAGCGGCAACCGTCGGCGCACCGCAAAGAAAGTATTGAATTTGACATTCAATCCAATCGTTTCTAATCTGAAACTGTTAGTTTTGCCGGAACGTGGCGCAGCCTGGTAGCGCGCTTCCTTGGGGTGGAAGAGGTCGCAAGTTCAAATCCTGTCGTTCCGAAATATAATAAAAAAAGGCTTGGAAATCCGTAGATTTTCGAGCCTTTTTTTCTTTCAGCGAATTGAATCAAATATTCTTTTCGCCGGTCGGCAAATCTGCCGGTAACGCTTCGACCGGCGGCGTTGCCGGAATCATTTTATCGTGCAGACGTTTGACGAGATATTGATTAAAGAAAACGATAACGGCGGACAACACGACCAGTATCACGCCGGAAAAAGGGCTGAATGAGATTGTATCGCGGGTTAATCCCGCCGTTTGCTGATAATTAAAAAAAGCCCGGTCGAGCCAGAATGTTTGAGCAAAGATGAAGACCACAAAATACAGAAGTGTCGCCCACATCGCCCACGACCGGCGCGTTTTCCAAAGCAGCAGATTTCCGAACAGCAGCAAAATCAAAGAGGAAATCAGCAGAAACGCCCAACTGATATTTGAATAAAATTGGTAGTTGGTCTGCACATCGGCGGGTTTGGTAATGCTGTCGAGCCAGCTATACGGAAGATACGTCAAAACGCCTATCGCCATTATCGCCACCGCTAAAAGCACCAAAAAGATTTTGTTCAGCATACACGAACTTTTACCACAGTTGCGCGTTAAAAGTCCAAAACAAAACGCTGATTTGGAATTGTTGTCTTGTCCATTGTCGCGGCAGCCGAGTGAACCAAATTGATTTGAGCGTAAAGTCAAAGTTGCTGATCGGGATTGAAATTTAACTTGTCAAAATTGGCAAATTCCGTTAGGATGTTCAAAAATCAGACTTGAAAAGTGTTGCAACGGCGCGGGAACTTTGCGAATACTGAGCCGACACTTTTGATCTTCGTGACAACTCTTTCGGTCGCATCCAACAATTTATATGAAAAAATTGATTATTTGTCTGACACTGATTTTATTTTCGGCAGTCGGGGCGTTGGCTCAAAGTCAAAGTAAAATCGTCGGCACGGTTAAAGATCAGAATGACGCGGCGGTCGTCGGAGCGCGGGTTTTTCTGCTCGACACGCAGACGCGGATGGAACGCACGACGACCAGCGGCGCGGACGGCGTTTTCAAGTTTGAAAATCTCGCGGCGGGCGCGTATCAAATTCGGATCGCGGCGGAGAATTTCGCCGTTCAAAAACGCGATGTCAGCCTTTCCAAAGTCGAAACCGCTAATCTTGATTTCGCGCTTGAAATCGGTGAAAGCCGTCTGACCGTCACGGCGGAAGTCGGTCAGATTGAACAAACGGAAAATGTTCCGCAGCCGGTCAGCATCATCACCACCAACGAAATTTTACAGCGCACGACATCGGTTATCGCGCAGATCGGCGAGGAAGAAGTCGGCTTGAACGTCCAGCGCACGAGTCCGACTATCGGCGCAGTCGTCGTGCGCGGTTTGACCGGCAAAAACGTCGTCAATTACGTTGACGGCGTGCGTTACACGAATGGAGCGCAGCGCGGCGGCATCAACACTTTCCTGAATCTCAATGATCCGAGCAATTTTTCAACCGTCGAAGTTCTGCGCGGTCCGAACGCCGCGCAATACGGCTCCGATTCGCTGGGCGGCACGGTAAATTTATTAACCAAATCGCCGGTTTTCGGCGACACGCCCAAGTTCGGCGGCGAGATTATTCCGAGTTTCAATACCGCCAACCGAAGTTTCGGCAGTTCCGTTTTACTAAGTTACGGAACGAATAAACTCGGCGGTTACGTCAATATCTTCGGTCGCCGCGCCAACACTTTGCGAACGGCTGACGGCATTGATTCGCATTCGGCGATTACCAGATTTTTGGGTTTGCCGTCCGATATTCTTTACGACCGCAGTCCGAATACGGAATTTACGCAATACGGCGGCGCGGTTCGGCTTAATTATGCGCCGCGCGACGACCGGCAAATCGCCTTCTTTTACCAGCGCGGTCAGCAGGACGAAGGCAAACGCTTCGACCAACTGCTCGGCGGCGACGGCAATCTGCTCGCCGATTTGCGGAACTTGATGCTCGATTTCGGTTACTTGCGCTACGTCAAACAAAATTTCGGCTTTTTCGATTCGGCTTCGTTCACCGTTTCCTACAACAGCCAGCGCGAAGAGCGCGTCAACCAGGGCGGGCAGGGAAATCCGTTCGGCGACATCACTAACCAATATGAGCGCACGTCGGCGACCGGTTTTTCATTTTTCTTGGACAAACAACTTCCGTTTAATAATACGTTTTTGGTCGGCGGCGATTTTTATCACGAAAAAGTCAATTCTCCGGCGTTCACGACTAATCCGGCGACGCGCATCGTCAGACTTTCACGCCCGCGTGTGCCGGACGAAGCGCGTTTTGATTCGGGCGGTTTATACGTTCAGGATACGTGGCAGGCGATTCCCGACCGATTGCGAATTACGGGCGCATTGCGTTACAGCGCGGCGGTCTATAAAGTCCGCGGCGCGGACAGTCCGGTTGTCGGCGGCGCAAGACTTTTTAACGATGACAGTTTGCGCGCCGCCGATTTCTCCGGTCGCGTCGGCGCGGTCGTTCGCATTGCGGGCGGATTCCGGGCAGCATTTAATTACAGTCGCGGCTTTCGTTATCCGAATATCACCGATTTGGGAACGCTCGGTTTGACCGGCGACGGTTTTGAGGTTGATTATTTAACCTCAATCAACCTCGGCGGCAAGGTCGGCACAACCGCTGGCGCGAGCGCGGTTTCAACCGGCTTGCCCGTCGAAAAACAGCGTTCCGAATACAGCAACAATTACGACGCGAGTCTGCGCTGGACGCATAAAAGATTTGATACGGAATTGACAATTTTCCGGCTCGATTTGGAAGATACGATTACGAAACGGGCTTTGATTTTGCCGCCGGGCGCAGTCGGACGTTTTCTAGGCGACCAGCCGATTACTAATCAATTGGCAAACGGTGTCGTCTTCGTGCCGCTTTCGACCGCGCCGGTTTTGGTGCGTTCAAATTTTACTTCCGCGAAACTTTTCGGCATCGAATACGAACTCGAAACACGCATCACACGAGATTTTAATTTCAAAGGCAATTTCACATACATTCGCGCCGAAGACAAAGCCACCGGCTTGCCGCCGAACATCGAAGGCGGAACGCCGCCGCCGACCGGATTTCTCAGCTTGAAATACGCGCCCGCCGGTCAAAGATTCTGGGTCGAAGGCTATACGACACTCGCCGATAAACAATCACGTTTTTCGTCGCTGGATTTAGGCGACCGGCGCACCGGCGCACCGCGTTCACGCAATCAGATTCAAAACTTTTTCCGTCGCGGAGCCTGCGTCAACGGCTTGACCACGCCCGGCACGACCGGAATCTGCGGCTCGGCGGGCGGAATTTTGACCGCCACCGGCGAAACGCTCGCGCAAGTCCAAAACCGTCTGCTGCCCATCGGCGCAACCGTCAATGGCGTGACCATCATCAATAACGACACCGCCGCTCCGCTGTTCACGTCGCTGCCGTCGTATGCTTTATTCAATCTGCGCGGCGGGCTGAATTTCGGCGAAAAATCGCAAATCTTTGTGGCGTTCGAGAACATTTTCGATAATTTTCACCGCAATCCGAGTTGGGGAATTGACGGCGCGGGACGCAGTTTAACGGTGCAGTATCGTTACAAGTTTTAGAATTCGTTAATGTTTGAAAAAAAGGAAGTCAGCTTCCTCTTTTTCAGTTGCCGCCGGTGTCGGAGCGCGGATTTCGTCCGCCAACGGAACGCAACGACGTTGCCTGCTGTTGCCGATCCACAACTCCATTGCCGAATTTAATTTTGTTCAAGATTGAAAGTAATTTTTTCCTCTCGAAACCTTGAATTGGAACTGTTTTCGATCTCGACCGTTTTTATCCCGGAAACGGATTCAAGCAGACTGCCAATGCTGCCGACAAAAAAATCGTTTGAATTTTCTCCGGCTAATCTGCCGAAAATCTCGTCAAAATTTTCATTTTGACGACTTAAATCAATCACCGTTAAATTATCAATCGGTGACGCGGAAACATTTTCATTCAATTTATTTTCCGGCGGCGCGAGCATTTCCCGTAAAAGATTCGAGTTGTCGGCGACGATTAAATTTTCGCCGCGCTGCGCGTAGCAAATTTCCCAGCCGAGCATCGGTAAATCCAACTGCCGCCAGGATAAATCGTTTTCCCACCCATTTTTCCACGTCAAATTTATGTCTGAAACAGTCAAGCTGACACGGCTTTTGACGACTTGAGCAATCGCCGCTTCCAACTGCATCTGATTGACGGGCGCGGCGAGTTTGATGACGACGGCGCGCCGGAATTCGGCAAAAAGCGGCGGCGGAAAATTTTTCGGTTCGGTCAAAGTCAAAATGCTCTGCGGATCGGCGGCGCGTAAAATGTTTGGCAAATTCGACGGCGAGTTTTTGTCTTCAATAACTTTCGCTTCCTTAAAATCATCTTCGGGCGTTTCGCCAATCGCCGCGTCAAATTTTTCATCCAGATATTCGTAACCTTCCGATTCGGAATCGTCAAAATCGCCGAATGAAAAACTCGAAAAATCATTGCGCGGCGCGGCTTTCGCAGATTGAATTTTTCGGTCGAAAATACAATTCAAAATTGCATTGGCGGCAGACGCGGCATTTGCCGTTCGCAAACTGTAGAAAGCCACATCCGGCGGCACGAGCGAAAGCATTTCCCGTGTTTCGGCGCGGCTGAGTTTAGCCGTTTGCGTTTCTTTTTCGAGCGTAAATCTGCGCCGCTCGACGATTTTATTCGTTTCGAGCGAAAAGTCGAAAATTCCGGCGCGAATGTTTTTCAATTTGTGCGCGTCGGGCATCAGCCAGTAACGCTTAAAATAATAATCTTTGTTCAGAACCGTTTGATTGACCCAGACGGAAACCAAATTCGGCTGCGAGTTTTCTCTCAAATCCTTAAACAACGGCTCGTCCGTCAGACGGTTTTTGCCTGCCTTGCCGTTGATGTTTTTAACAGTTTGCAAAAGCAAATTTTCGCTCGTCGCCAGCACGAATTGTCCTTTAATGTTAGCGAAAAGCAGCTTTTGCGGCTGTCTGCCGTGGTCGGCGGCGACGGTTGCCGAATAAACATCCGTGCCGTCTTCTAAAACCTTTTCTTCAAATCGGTCTTTGTTTTGAAAAAATCCGGTCGCCGCAAAAATTTCGCTCGAAACCGGAGCGATAAAAACGAATTCGAGTTTTCCGATGTCGTAGATGCCGATTGCCGCCCGCTTTTCGGCAAATGCGCCGACCGTTTTCAAATCGAGCGGAAAGCCGACGGCTTCGTTAAATTCCTGCCAGCGAGCGGCTAATTTGAGTCCCGAACGGCGTTGCTTGAGCGCGTTGAAATTTTCGCTGGCGAGATATTTCTGCTTTAATTCCGACGCTTCCCAAAGCCGCAAAAAAGCCGGTAAATCCGCAAATTCCACATAAACGACGGCTGCTCGCGGCAAATCTTCGGCGGGCGAAAATTCTTTTTTCGCCGAAAAAGCGGCGTAAGCGACGATGCCGATAAAAACGCCGACGACGGCAATTTTGATTTTCATAGATTCCTCGTGTTTTCCAAATCAACCGTGTAATCGGTCGCTTTTTTGCCGCTTCCGCGTTCGAGATTTTGCAGCTTCCCGATTCGTTCCTGATTGGCGGAAATTTTCGAGTTTTCAAACTCGATTGCCTTTTGAAAATCGCTCGTTTTCTCCGCGGCGGCGGAAAGCAAACTCAATGTCTCATCGGTTTTTGTTTCGCTGACCGATTCGGCAAGCCGCAACGCGGCAAACGGCTGATCGGTCAGCGCGTAGAGCTTGACGAGTTCAATGCGGGCGGGAACTTTCGCTTCCCGGTCGGCGATTAAAGAATTGACGAAAAACGAAATCGCGGCACTTTTTCCCCGTTTCTCCGCGCTGCTGAATCCGCTGAAAAACTGCGAATAAGCGTCAAACGAAACGTCTTTGATCTCGACCGGCTCGTCCAGATTTTGTAAGTCCGAACGCGCTTGCCAGCGCAGCACGCGCGGCGCATTTTTATCGTCGTTGATGCCGTTTAAGATTCGAACGGCTTCCGGCTTTTTATCGCTTTGGGCGTAAAGCCGCGCCAGTGCCAGTTGGTTGCTCGTGTCGGCTGAATTTAGATTAAAAAGTTTTTCCCGAAAGCCAATCGCCGCGTTTGTCCGCCCGAATTCCGCCGCAATTTCAGCGGCAAGATGTAAAGAATTCGATTGATCGAGCGAACTGAGATTCACCGTTTCACCGATTTTTACGCGGTCGGCGGCGGCGCGTTTGATAATTTCCAGCGCGTCGAGTTCCGCCAGCGCAAATTCATTTTCTTCGCCGCCGGCAGCAGCGAAAATCTGTAAAACTTGAAGAGCTTTTTCCGCGGCATTCGTTTGAAACAAAGCCCGCGCCAAACCCGTAAAATTCGCCGCGTCAAATTTTCCGAGCGCGAGCATTCGGGCGTAAAACGCTTTTTGAATTTCCAGTACCGTCGGCGGCAAATTTTCCTCTTTCAAAAGCCGCAAAACGCTGTTCAATCGTTCGACGCTCGGCGGTTTAATGTCGGCGATAATTGCCGAATCGAGGCTGCTGCCGATAAACCGCTCGGCATTCAACAATCCGTCGCCGCCTTCGCGCATCTGCCAGCGCAACTCGATCAAGCGCAGCCATTCGGGACGCGCATATCTGCCGGTTAATTGCTTTTCGATGTCGGCGAGCAGAATTTTAGCTCGCGTCGTTTCCCGCTGCCTAACCAGCAGTTCGAGATATTGTCTCTGCCACGCGGAACGGTCATTGACCGGCTCGCGCACAGTTTGATAATCGTTTTCCTGATCGAAAATCGCTTCGGCTTCGTCCGCGTTCAAAGTTCTTTGCCGAACGGAAACGTATTCGTAATCGGAATCTCCGCCGCTTGCCGCGTCCGCATTTTTCATCAGAATTTCATAAAACAAATGTGCTTGATCTTCGCCGATCAAAGATTCGCTCAAAAGGTTTTTCGCCAGCCGCGAATCATTCGGAACGGCGCGGCAGATTTTGAGAAAATAATCAGCCCTCGCTTTTTCCGAGTCGAAAGAAGCGGCGATCAGTCGAACTAACTTGATAAATTCTTCCAAATCGTTCTGGTTTTTTTTCAAATAAGCGACTGAAATCGGGAAAACGTCCGCTTGCGCTTTTTCCGCCAAACCGAAATTTTGCAGCGTTTGAAAATAAATCGAGTAATCAGAAATCGTTTGGTCGGCGAGCAATCGCCGCCAAATTTTTTCCGCGTCCGCTTTTTCGCCATTTAAATAATAAGCCGCGCCGAGATGCGCCAGCGCAGATTGGTCGTCGGGACTCAATTCGAGCGTTAAAAGAAAATGTTCGATTGCCTGTTTAGAATCGCCTTTTTGCAGATAAAACGTGCCGAGTTTGAACTGTTCGCCCATATCGAGCGGGCGATTTTCCGTCATCGCCGCCGTGTATTTGGCGGGCGCAGCACTTTTCTCCTTCGACTCGTCGAGCCATTCGCCGTATTGTTTGGTCAGCCGAAACCAATCGTCGTTGATCAAAAAACTTTTTTTATCGGGCGTTTGGCGCACGAGTTCGCCGATTGCGGCAAGCTGTAAGGCTTCACAAAAATAACACTCGTCGGCTTCACCGAATTCTTTGAGCGCGAGACTCGTTTCGGCGTTTCTGGAAACCTTCCAGGCATCCGGCAAATCGACGTTTTTAATCGCCTGATGCGCCGGTTGCCGCTCGCCTCTGCCGAGCAAAAAGTTGACTAACTGAAGTTGATAGCGCGAAGATTTTTCGGTTAAAGAGACGAGTTCGGCTCGGTTTGTCCGGTCGAGAATTTCCAAATAGCGCGTGACGTTTTCGTTTTCTCCAATTTCCGGTGCTGCGCCTTTTTCCCAATAAATTTTTCTCAAGATTTCGAGTTCTTTTTCACCGTTTCCGACCAGCCGCGCCGCGTCCGCCGCCAGCGGCAAATCGCCGGTTTCATATTCGTTTAATAGCTCGAAAGTCTTTTGAAACGCGCCGCGCTCGTTGTAAAAATTGACCAGATTTCGCAGATGAATTTCCCGGTCGGCTGCCGAATTCACTTCGCTTAACTTTTTCCGCAGAATCTTTTCCTCCAAATCGCCAAACCCGATTTTGCGGCTGATATTCTGCACGAGCGAAACGGTTTGGCGCGAATCGGAAGCTAAACTCGCCGCGTCAATTTTCCCCGCTAAAAACTCGTGCAGTTTTTCGAGTTCGTCGTCGGTCGCCGCTTTTTTCGCCAATGAGCCGACCGATTCGACGATTGCGCCGTCTAAAATCGAAAGTCTGCGTCCGGCTTCGCCCGCGTTGACCGAACCGGCTTCGTCGGCGATTTGAATCAATTTCCCACGAAGCCGCCAAAGTTCTTCGTTGAGCAGGTCGAGCGATCTCACTTCGCGCGTCGTTTGGACAAATCCGTTGATGTCGGCGGCTTTTAAGAATTCGCCGCCGAGCGGATTTTCGCTTAACTCGGCAAAGGCGGCGCGGTAAAGCTCGCGGGATTTTTCCGCGTCTTTCGATTTTTCCGCCTGCTCGAACAAAGTTATTTCCGGCGGCTTCTGCTCGGCGGGAAGCGTGGCTTTTAACGCTTCGGCTTCGGCTGATTTGTCCCATTTTTCCAGAATTTTGATTTTTCGCTTGACGATTTCGGGCGCGTCGCCGGTCAATTCTAAAACCGTATCGAGATTTTTGACCGCCTCGTCGTAATTGGTGCGGCTCACTTCGAGTTCGGCGACGGCGAGGTAAAGTTCCGTCATTTCCGGTTGATTGACGATTGCCGAATGATAATTTTCGACGGCTTTGGGAAGGTCGTTCTTCGCCTGATACAATTTCGCCAAAACGACGTTCCAGCGATAATTTTTAAAAGACTGCCGCGATAAATTTTCGTAATAGGCGAGCAGCGTGTCCGCGCCGCCGTAGCGCCTGACATAGACAATCGCGCTTTCGACGGCGGCTGCTTCCGCTTCCGCGTCGGCGTTGTGATTGATTGTTTCGATAAATTGTTCGACCGCCGACGGATAATCGCCGAGCCGCGTGAAAGCGTCAATCATCTGGCGGCTCAAATCGGCGAGCATACGGTTTAATTCGCGCCGTTCTAAATCCGATTCTTTGAGCGACGCAGCGGTTTCGGCAAAAACGCGCCGCAGATTCACCGCATCTGTTTGCCGCACATAAACACTTGCCAGAGCGCGAAAAATTTCCGTGTCCGTTTTATTTTCGATGTGCAGCTTCGACAAAATCGCTTCGGCGGAATCGAGCCGGTTTAATTCGATAAAAAGTTTGGCGAGTTTTTGGGCGAAAATCTTTCGATACTCTCCTTTGCCGCGATTGACACCGCTTTGCAGAACATTGACGGCGGCATCGTCAAAACCCAAACGCCGGTAAATCGTCGCCGCTTCGGTCAAAACGCCGTAGTTGGAGGGAAATCGCCGCGTCAAATTATCCAACGCGGATTTTGCCGCGTCGCGCTCACGATTTTGACGGAAACTTTCGACCAATTTCAGATTATATTGAATCGTTTGGCGCGGGTTAGCGGCGACTTCGGCTAAACGCCGCAGAGTAATTTGCTCGCCGGAAACATTTTCATCGGCGGAGTAAAATTCGCGGGCTGATTCGAGAAAATCGAGCGAACGACTGACGTTTATTTGCCGGTTCAGCAGATTCTCTGCCTGTTTCGTTTGATTAGTCCGGCTGAGAACTTCGGCGTAAGCCAAAATCAGAAATGATGCGTCTTTCCGGCGTGAAACTTCTTTTTGAAAAGATAAATTGATCGCGTTCGCCGACGGCGGTTTTCCGGCTAAAGCGGCAAGCCGATTTTGCGCTTTCGATTTCTGCACTTCGTCGCGGCGCGTCGTGTCTAAGGCTTTGACGTATTCGTCAATCGCCTGTCGCTCGTTTTTTTCGCCTTCGTAAATCGCGCCCATTTCAAAGGCGTAAAGCGTTCCGTCCTGTTCCTTTTCGCGCAGTTTTCCAATGGTCTGCCGCGCTTTTTCAGACTGAAAATAATCCCAATAAACCGTCGCCGTTTCCAAATAAACTTCCCGCGTTCCCCGCGCCGTTTCAACCAGCTTTTCCCAATTTTCGCCGGCTTTGGCGTAATCGCCGAGTTCGGCGCGGATTTCTCCGGCTTCGGTCAAGCGGACATTTGAAGATGGCGCAAAATCCGCCTGCGATTGCGAAATGTGCGCCGCTTCGCTTAAAAAAACCCGGTCTTTTTGTCCGAATGAGCGCGTGAAATTTACCAATCGTTCGGAAAATTCGGTTTCGTTCGGATAAATAAGATTTAATTCGCGGTAGATGCCGACCGCCGACTCGAAGTCGGAAAGACGCGCGGCGGCATCGGCGCGAAATAATTTATAAATCGGAGTTTCGCCGTTTGCCTGCGCCAAATATCGGCGCAGTTCGCCGGTTTCAGCCAAATGGTCGAGAAATTGCCCGCGAACTTCCGCCGCCGCAAAATAATAGCGGGCGGCTAAATCGCGCCATTCCTGCTCGCGCTTATTCGTTCTATAAAACTCCAGCAAACCGCGCACGAAAGCGATGTTCTGCGGAAAACGCTCGTGCGCCGTCAAATAAAGTTGGCGGTAAATCTCCTTGTCATAATCCGGCGCGGAAACGCCTGAGGCGGCAAATTCCTTCAGATACTTTTCAATTTTTTCGTCGTTTAATTTTTCGGTGATCGAAGTCGAAAATCCGGCAAAATCGGCTTTTCGATTTTCCCGCAAATACCAACGCGCCAATTTATCGCGCCACGCATCGGTTTGGAAACGGTCTAAGGCGGCGCGGTAGACCTGCAATTCCTCTTCCGTCAAATTAGTCTGCCGCAGCCATTCGAGCCGTTTTTCGTAAAGCCATTCCTGATTCGGATATTTGGAAATTTCCCGCGAATAAAGCGCGAGAATTTCCGCCGTTTGTTGATCTTTGACAAGGGAAGCGACGAATTTTTCGAGTGTCGGGCGATAATAAACACGCTTCATCGGTTCGCCTAAATAATCGCGGAACGCGGCTGGCGGTTCATCGCCGTCAGCATAAACTTCGCGCTCGTCGCCGGTTTTTTTGACTGGAATGTTGATGCCGTCGTTAGAAATCGGAGGGTCGTTTTTAGCCGCGAGCATTTTTTCGTTTTTGCCCGCGTAATCCAAAATCTTTTGATAAATTTCGCGCGTCTTTTCCGTTTGTCCGGTCGCCGCGAAAGCGTCGGCGAGTTTCAGCGCAACGCTCGCGTAATCGTCCGCTTTTTCGTAGCTCCGCTCGAATTCGAGCAGCGTCTTGGCGGCAATTTCCGCCTCGCCCGCCGCCGCGTAAAGCCGCACCAGATCGAGAGACATCTGCGCTGTTTCGGGCGCGGTCGGAAATTCTTCTTTATACGCCGAAAACAGCCGGTAAGCGGCAGCGCGATTGAAAAGTTTGTTCGCTTCTTTTTCTTTTTCCGCAAATTCGCCTTTGATATTCGCGTCGGAAAAAATCAGCGAAAGCACGCCCGTCGCTATGCCCGGACTCGTATCGGCTTTGGCGACATCTTCATAAAAACGCAAATCGCCTTTGACCAGAGAAAGTTTTTGCCGTTCGGCATCGGAAAATATCTCGAAAAGCTGATATAAAACCCGCGCCCGCGCCGCTTTGTCCGTCTTAAAATCATCGCGCAGAAAAAGCGTGTAAAGAAACCGCGAAGCCAAATCGCCTTCGTTTTCCCCGATGGAAAATCGCGCCGCCGTCAAGAGTTCGTCCGCCGTCCAGCTTTTTTTATATTTTTCCAGTTGCCGAACGATTGGCGCAGCCGGTTCGCCGTCATATTTTTGATAATGAGCCAGCCGAATCGCCGTCTGAAAATCCGCCGGACGAGCGCGAAAATCTCGCTTAAGCTCCGCGCCGTATGCTCGCAGACGATTTTGTCCGCTGAGAAATTCGTAAAACTTGCTCGTTTCTTCGTCCGACCAAAACGGATCGAAAGACGCGCGATAAATTTCTTCGGCTTCGCCCGCTTTGTTCATTTCAAGCAGCAGGGAAATCTCTTTTTCGAGCAGCACGCTTTGTTTTTCGGGGAAATTATTCTTTGCCTGCCGGGTAAATTTCAGAGCTTCGGCGTAATTTTGTTCTTCGGAAAAGCGTTCGATCAACTGCTCGAAAATTGGGTAAATCGCCGGATTTTTTTCAAGGAATTGCTCATAAAACGCCGGTTCGAGATATGCGCCCAAGTCGTGAAGCCGCGCCGTTTCAATCAAACGCGAAAAAATCGCCGCCTTTTCGTCCGCGTCTTCGGTCGCCGACAATTGTTTTTCCAAAACCTTCGCTTCATCGTCAAAACGGGCGCGGCGATTATAAAAAGCGGCTAAATTTTCGAGATTCGCCTGACTAATTTCGGCTGACTGCGCGAGGCGTTTTTCCGCCGCGTCGAAATTGCCGAGCTTTTCGTCGAATTCAGCGAGTTTTCGCCGGATTTTCGCGTCGTCGGGAAATCGGCTTTGTAATTCGGTCAAATTCTCCCGCGCTTCAGCGGTCGGAAATGGAACAATCGCTTCCGCGCCGAAAAATTCCTGTTTCGTGAAAAGTGCCGTTTCAATTTGTTGCTCGACGCTGTTCTCTTCGGCGGCGACTTCGGAAAATTCCGGCGGCAGCAGAAAACAAGCAAGCAGAATGAAACCGCCGATGAACCTCAACAAACATTTGAAAGCGGACACGCGGAAAAGTGAAAGAGTGAAAAAGTTAGCCGTTAGATGGCGCAAAAGTTTTTCGTTGATCCGCGTTTTTATGTTTATTTTAATCCTGCACATCCTGTTCATCCTGTTTTAATAACCGCCGGTCTATTTGCTAACTTCCCAGAATCTCGATTCGCATTTCTTCAGTCGCCTGGTTGTGCGCGAAATCTTCCGCCGTGACGGTCAGAACGTATTTTCCCGATGCCAGATTTTCGGGAATCTGCAAAACTCCGACGTTCGCCTTTTCGTCATTTGACCAGCGCAGCGACACGGGTTTTGCCCCGTAAATTCGCGCCGTCAAACGGTTCGTGTCGCTATCGGCGGAAACTTTTAATTTGATCGTTGCGCCCGCTCGAAATGTTTGGTTTTCAAGGCTGATTTTCAGTTTCGGAGCGCGGCTGTCAATAACGAAAGTTTTCGTTTCTTCGTAACCACCGCCGTTTTTATCGCGCAGCAGCAACCGACATCGGTAGCTGCCGTCCGTCATCCAGACGGGCGCGAGAAAGCGCGTTTCCCAAACTTTTTCCGCCTCCAAAAATGTCAGCGGCAGAGTTTCCCCGAACGGCAAAACGGCGAAAATTTCCGTGATTGATTCATCCGCTTTGACGCGAATTACCGGATCGCCCGGCTGAATCAGGCGCGGGCGAAGCAGCGCGCGCGGCGCGGCGATAAACGCCGTGTAAGGCGAAACGATTTTATATTTTTCCGAAAGCGCGATGATTTCCTGAATGAAATCTTCACGCTCGCCGCCTTCGTTCATCAATTGCAAAAGCCAACTGATTCGCGCCTTTGCCCAAACTCTGGGCAGAAACGAATGCGTCTCGTCGCGTTCGGGCAGCGCAATTGCCCGCGCCAGTTTTAATCGGTCAGTGCCGAAATCGCCGCTGATTTCGATGTTTTGCAGTTTCGGCTGGCGGAAGCGTCCGACAAAAGCGAGGCTCGATCCGGCGAAAGCCGTTTTGCCGGTCGCGTAAATATCGTAGAGATTTGCATCATCAGCCGAAAAAAGTTTGAGGTCGGCGATGGACGGCGAGCTTAATTTTTCGAGAAATATTTGCAGTCCGAGCGCGATGTCTTCGGTTTCGCGGGCTTGCGCGTAGAAGCCTTGGGTTTTGCCCGTTAGTTCTTTCAAAAGATTTTCATTAACATCAGCTCCGAGCGCGAAGGCGAAAAGTTTCGCATTGGACTTTTCAAAAACGGCGGCGATGTTTTTCGTCTGCACGGTTTCGAGCGTCGGATTGGCATCGGAAATTAAAATTATTTTCGGCGCGGCATCGGTGAAAAAATCGCTTTGTTCGACGGCTTTCTCAAACGCTTTTTTCAGATTCGTGCCGCCGCCGAGCATCGAATGACGAATGAAATCCATCGCTTCTTCGACGTTTCGGGCATCTGCCGTCACCGGACGAACGGAAAAAGTTTTAACTTCGTCATTAAATAAAACGAGATTGAATTTGTCCTGCGCGGTTAAGTCGTGCAGAAAAAAATCAACCGCTTCGACCGCCCGCGCCAATTTGTCGCCATACATCGAAAGCGAAGTATCGAGCATTAAAACCAGGCGTTTCGGCTCCGTTTGCGCCTGATTATGACGGGCAAAAACGGCTTGGGCTTGAAAATAACCGTCGGCTTTCCGGTCGGCGGCGAGCGGATTACGCAAATCATAAACGGAAATCGTTTCGGGAGCGCGATAAGCGATGACGGAAACAGCATTTTCGTTGATATTCAGGTTGTAATTAAAAGCGAAATCTTCTTTTAATTCGACGTTCTGCGCGTGATATTCGCCGACGAATTCGTTCTTCTCGCGCTTTATAATCTGCATCGGATAGGCGTTCGATGTAACGGGCGTAAATTCGTGATCGCTCAGAACGCGAAGCCGCAAATTCAACTCGCCGACGCGCTGCGCTGCGCCGTAAGCCGGTTTTAACGGAAATGTTATCTGCGACTGCAAATTTTCGACCGGCAAAGTTTCGGTATATTCCATTTCCAAACGCTTGGTTCCGTATGCGTTAATCGGAAAAATCTTGGCGGAAAACGCCGAGTTTCCGCCGTGTTCGTCGTCCTGCTGAAGCAGTCCGGGATCAATTTTCTGCTGCTTGATCTGCTCATAAATTTTGTTGGCGCGGCGTTTTTCCATCATCACGCCCGGAATTCGCAAGTCATTGTCCCAGACGGCAAAATCCGCGACCGAAGCCGTCGGCGGTAGGGCAAAAAGATATTTGCCTTCGAGAGTTCCCCCGGTGTGATTGTCGAAAATCTGCACGACGCGCACCGTCGCTTGTTGATTATCAATCAAAATGTCCACGTTCATCACGGCAAGCGACAAAACTTTCGGGTCGGGCTGGTCGGACAAAGAAGACGGAATCAGCACGCCGGTTTGAGCGGAGACGACCGAAAAAATCAGCAGAACTTTCAGCGCGGAGACGCAAAAGCGCAGAGGAAGAAAATTTACAGGGATGGCAGGGATAAACAGGGATTTTCGGGAAATAAAATCGCCGATGGACGCAGCTAAACATCGATAATTTTTGGTTTTTATCCGTGTCCATCGGCGTTTATCGGCGGTTAAATTTTCTTTATTCTTTCGTGTTCCGCTTCTAAAAATTGTCATCTTCGCGCTCCACATTTTCAAAGTAACTTTTCCTGATTGCCGCGATGCCGCTCGCCGTTCCGAAATAAACCGTTTCTTGATCGGTCGCCACGCTCATCACCGTTTCCGACGGCAAAATTTTACTCACGTTCGTCCATTTTTGAGTTTGTAAATCCAGAACTTTCGTGCCTTCCAGAGTTCCGGCATAAAGCCTTTTGCCGTCCGTCGCCAGCGCGTTCGGGTTGACGACGAATTTTCCGGTTTCAGCGGCGAACGAGCGAATTTCGCCGGACGGCAAAAGCTCGAAAACTCCGCCGCCGTAAGTTCCGACGAAAATTCTTTCATTGGCAAAAACGAGTGCCGTCACCCAATTAGTTGCCAGATTTGAATTGGAATCCTGCCAGACGCGCACGACTTTTTCGTTCTCGATTTGCGCCAGCCCGGAAAGCGTTCCGGCATAAACCGCCGCGCCGATTTTAAGCGTTGTATAAACGCTGTTATTGGGCAGACGATTGACGGCTGAGAGAATTCGCGGCGCACCTTCGCCGGTGAAAACCAAACCTCGCGCCGTGGCGATCACGCCGTCGGAAATATGAGTGATCGCGTTGGTCGGCAAACCTTTGGTTTTATCGAAAACGGTGTCAGAGAAATCGAATTTGATTTGGAAAAGTCCCTGCGTCGTCGCGGCGGAAACGCCTTCGCCATTCGCCTGCAAAAAATTGATTTCCCGCAGAGTTTCGGTTTCGAGATGAGTCAAAAGTTTTCCATCGGCGGCTAAAACGTCAATGCCGCGCCGGAATGTTCCCGCCCACAGATTGCCGCGCCGGTCAATCGCCGTCGCCGAGACGAAATTGTCGGTTAAATTTTTGTGCGCGGAATCGCCGAACGCGGCGAATTTATTATCGTCGAAGGAAAAAACGCCCGCGTTTCCAAGTAAAAATAGCTTTTCGCCCGCGACGGTGAAACGCGCATTCGTTTTGTTCGAGTGCTTTGCACCAAACGGCATCGGCGAGCCGCCCGCGTTCCCATTTGATTCGTCGTAAATAAAAATTTCGCCGTTATCACGGGTTAGAAAAATGCGGCTGTTAAATTTGACCAGACTCGAAAGCGCGGGCAAAATTTCCAGCGTCCGAAATTTATTCGCTTCTAAAATTGACAGTCCGAAATCCGTGGCGACGAGCAGATTTTCGGGCTGCCGCGCGATGCCGACGATGCGGTTTGAACCGAGTCCTTCGCCGGTTGTAAATTGCGTCCAGCGGGCTTGGTCGTAAATCCACAATCCGTTATCGAAAGTTCCGACGTAGAGTTGATCGTCGTCTTTTGCCAGGAAAACGACGGCTTTTATTTGTTGATGCCCGGCTTTTATTTCACGGAAATCCGCGCCGCCGAATTCGAGCAGACCGCCGCCGAAAGTTCCGATTAAAAGTCTGTTTCCACTGTCATTTAACAGCGCGGTCACGGTTTGCGCCCGGCGGTCGCTCCATTCGTATCGCGTGAAAGTTTCGCCGTCGAATTCCAACAAACCTTTGGTGCGTGTGCCGATAAAAAGTTTTTCGCCGAAAATCGCCAGCGCGGTCAAATCGCTTTCCGGCAATCCGTCGAGAACCGTGTAATGTTTGAGAATCTCTCCGCCCAAAGAGTATTTCACCAAACCGCCGCCGGTCGCCGCAAAATATGAATCTCGATATTTGCTAAAAGCTCTGGTGTCCGAAAAATTTTGCCAAATGCGGACATCGTTCGATGGTTGAGGAGTGAGGCGCGTTTTTACAAACGCGACGCTGTTTTGTTCCACAAGGCGGGCGCGTTCTGCGGACAGGCTTTGACGGGCGGATTGATGGGCGCGGAAAATTTCCAAACCGAAAATCGTCAGGACGATGATTAATCCGAGACTGATAATTTTTTTTGAAGTTTTCCGGCGCATACACCTACGGATTATGTTTTATCGAGTCGGTGTTTTTAACGTGCCGCGTAACGGCGAGCGGTTGCGACAGAACGGTTGCGGGCGTGTGGACAACCACAGAGTCGGAGCGCGGAACTTTCTTCGCGCATCAAGCGCAGAAGGGCGAGAAATGCGTTGCCAATCAAGTTAGGCAGGTCAGCAAAAGTTTTGCGACATTTTGAATAAAGTTCAGAGTCCACGCTTCAGCGTGTTTCCGCCGCGCTCCGCTGGCGGACAAAGACAAACTAAAGTTTGGACTCTGAACTCAAAGCAAAATCTTTCAAAACTTTTGCTGATCTGCTTATGTCTGTGCAACGGCAGGCAACGTCGCTGCGCTGCGTTGGCGGATGACTCGATTATTTTATGGTTTGTGAAGTGTAAAAACAGTTTCGCCGTCAGCCGGTCTTTTCCAACCGACTTCGGCTTTAATCAGCGCAGCGCGTGATTTTATGTTGGAAAGTCCGCGCCCTTTTCCGGTCGCGCTTTTCGTCTCGAAATTTTTGCCGTTATCTTCAATTTCAAGCGTCAAGCCGCTTTCAATCGAATCGGAGACGCGCATTTTTATTCGGTCGGCGGCGGCGTGGCGTTGGATATTGCTTAAAACCTCCTGCGCGATGCGGAAAATCTGGATTTGGACGCTCGGCGGCAAAACGAGCCGCTCTTCCAAATTTTCCGAAGCTGAGAATTCATAATTTGCCGTCGTGTTTGAAAGCAGGAATTCGAGCGCGGCGAGCAAACCGACATTCTCCAGCACGGAAGGACTCAAATCTTCGCAAATCCGGCGAATTTCTTCGGAGACGTTTTCGATTTCGCCGCGAAATTCCGCAGTTTCGCCCGGCAGCGCGTCGGACATCAGCATCAGATTTCGCAAATCGGCAAGCGTCTGGTCGTGCAGGTCGCGGGCGATGCGGCGGCGTTCGCGCTCGGCTTCGTTGGCTAAATCGAGGCGGGCGGCGGTTAGTTGGCGATTCGCGCCCGTGATTCGGCGGCGTTCGACGATTGCCCAAACGAGCGCGATTAAAGCGACGGCGAGAAGCGCGGCAAGCGTGGCGGAAGTTCGGGGAAAAGGCGCGGCGGCAACCGTAAAATTAAAGTTCAAAGGTTCGCTCGCCGTTAAATCCTGATTGAACGCGCGGACTTCGACGAAATAATCGCCTGCTGCGAGCGCGTCCATCAAAAACTGCGCTTCGTTCGAGATTTTCTTTTTAATAATCTCGCCGTTAGAGTTTTTGAGTGTAAAAGCGTATTGAAATTGTTCGGGAAAAGTGCGGCTGCTCAAACCCGTAACTTCTAAAACGAGACTGTTCTGCGGATATTCGAGCCGAATGCCGCGCCGCATTTCCGGTTCGGAATAGAGACGCTGGCTCAAAATGCGCGGCGGCACAATCTGCGGCGGCACGTCGTTCGGCGTGTAATCGGCGATGCCGCGTGTCGTGCCGACTAAAAACTTGCTGCCCGTCAGCGGCAAAAGCGCAAAAACGCTCGCCGACGGCAAGCCTTGCTCGGCGGTTAAATTCGCCGTCAGCCAGCCGAAAATTTCATCGAACTTTAAATGAAACAAACCGCCGCCGATAGTCGCCGCCCAGATTTCCTTATTCTCGGTAATAAAAGCATCGCGCACGACTTTATCGAGCAGATATTTTTCAACCGAATCGTTCCGATAAACGAACAAACCCTTTTCGGTAGCGAACAAAAGGCTTTCACCATTTTGCCTGATTCGCCAAATCGCCGCGCCGTTCAAATCCTTAAATTGCTCGCTGCGCGTGATTTGCTTTCCGTCAAAAGTGAAAATTTCGCCCGCGCCCGTGCCGATCAGCAAATTTGTTTTATCGGATAAAAGTGCCGTTATCGTCTTATTTTCAAAAATGAGTTTTTCACTTTCGCCGACGATTTCAATCAATCCTTTGCCGAAAACAGCGGCGTAAATTTTACCTTGAAAATTTTCGACGGCGCGAACATCGCCCGTCAGAATTTTTTCGCCGTTAAAACTGTAAAGACCGCTCGCCGCGCCGATAAAAATTTCGCCTTTGATGTTTTCAGCCGCCGCATAAACGGTTTTTTGAGAAAATTTTTCCGCCTCGTTCCACGCGCCGTTTTCAAGCGTGAACAATCCGCGATTGGTTCCCGCCAAGATTTTTCCGGCGGTGGTTTTATAAAGTGTGCGAACGACGTTGGGCGCGGCATCTGCCGAGAAAGTTCGATTAAAAGGACTTTGCGCGTCGTAACGGCTGATGCCGCGGTCAGTTCCGATCCAGACGGTTTTTTCGCGGTCAACAAAGACGTTGAAAATTCTGTTCGAGCGCAAACCGCCCGCCGTATTTGCAAAAGTGAAATTTTTTACGATTTGCTCGCCGCGCAGATAAAAGAGTCCGTTGTTTTTCGTTCCGACCCATAAATCACCGCTCGCGCCGCCGGAAATCGCCGTCACCGTGCCGATGTCGCTGCCGCCGATAAGTTCGGGACGAGCGATATTATTTGCCAAATAAAGCCCGCTCGATTTATCGCCGGTGTCCGCGCCGAGCCAAAGGTTATTTTGCCAATCGCGGGCGAGAACATTGATAAAAAACGGGCGCGGGCGAGTTCGTATTTCCTGCGCCGCGCCGTCGGAAAACGAAATCAGTCCGCGCCCCAGAGAACCGAGCAGCAACGCATTTTCGCCGTTTGCCAGCGCGTTGATTTTTAAATCCTGTCTGAGAATTTCGGAAACATCGAGCGAGTTCTCCGCGCCTGTTTCGACTTTGAAAATCGCCGCCGCGCTGCCGAGAAAAATTCCTTCGCTGCCGATTAAAATCGAATTAATCGCTTTCTGGCGCGTTTCTTCAATCGAATAAAATCTGCCGCCCAAAAATCGAAAAGCTCCTCGATCAGTCCCGATCCAAAGCGAGCCGTCCGGCGCGGCGGCAAGCGCAAAGACGCTTGCCGCGTCCGAATCGGGAAACGAAACTTTTTCGATTACGCGCCCGTCGAATTTTGCCAAACCGCCGTCGGTTCCGAACCATAAAACGCCGTTGGCGGTTTGCGCGATTGCCCGGACGGTGTTTGACGGCAACCCGTTAAATAAACTGATTGCGCCCCATTGATGTAAATTTTGATCGGTCGGCGCGTCGGATTCCTGCGCCGGTGCGCGGGAATAACAAGCGAATATCACAAACAGTATGAGAAATAATTTTTTTTGGATATTAACCGGCACATTCATTTTTCTTTCGCGTCTTTTTCCGTCAGAAAACGTCGGTAATCGCGCTCCAGCCAGTGAACGAGTTCGCCTTCGGCTTTTTCGATTTCGTCGGCGTTAATCAGCCCGCGCCGGAGAGCTTCACTAAAAGCGCGGGTGCGGACATTATAGACGAGTTTGTCATAAGTTTCGTCGGCGGTTTTCTCCAGCGGGTTAATTAATTTTTCGTAAAGATTTGCCAGACGGCTTTCGACACCGCGCAGCGAAAGACTGCATTTGCGGGCAATCGCCCAATTCGATAAGCCGAGAGCCAGATAGCGCAGGGCTTCGGCTTCAAATTCGGTCAGCAGCGGACGCTGAAAAGAATCTTTAAAAAGCGGGTCAATCATATCCGCGCCATCTTCCAAAACGGTAGCGACAAAACGCAAAAAACGCGGTTCGGGATTGTTTTTGTGGATAAATCCGTAAGTCGGCTGCGGCTCAATCGAACGGACAATTTTGCGAATCTCGTTGATGTAGATTTCGTGCGGAAACTGCGTCCAGAAAATAATGCGCGTCGCGGGCAGTTCGCGCCACACGGCGCGGGCGGCTTTGACACCCGAAAGTTTCGGCATCTGAATATCGAAAATGCAGAGCAGAGGCTTGTTTTCGAGCGTCAGTTTGACGGCTTCTTCGCCGTCGGCGGCTTCGATGACGGGAATGTATTCGGAAAATTCTCTGGTCAGAATTTCATTTAAATAATGACGCTGCGCCAGATTGTCCTCGGCTATTAAAACTGACATAAAAAAGATTACCTTTTGTTTAATATACTAAAAGTCAGCGGCGAGAGAAGAAAGTATCGTGAATTTTTAATCAGCCGGTTGGAAGTCGCTGCGTTGTCGCAGAAGGCGGTTCACTCAAATAATAACTGGTAAGATGTTGAGAATATCTTTGAGAAACAAAAAAAGGCTTTTCGGACTGGACCGAAAAGCCTTTTAACTTAAAAATTGGTCGGGGCGAGAGGATTCGAACCTCCGACCTCACGGTCCCGAACCGTGCGCGCTACCAGACTGCGCTACGCCCCGCTAAACTCAAGTTACTGATATTAGTTGACCTGTCGCATTAAGTCAAACGAATACTACATTTCGGATCCGCTGACGACTTGCGTGTCGCTTAGTTTGCGTTCGCGCCGCGCTTTGAGATATTCGATAATCATCGGCAAAATCGAGAGCAGGACAATCACGATGACGACTTTATCAATGTGGTCTTCGAGTTTAAAATTTTCGATGCCGAGTAAATTTTGCACCGCTTTTTCAACTAAACCGCCGAGAAAATATCCGGCGAACAGCATAGATGTCACCCACAGAAACCCGCCGAGAATGTTGTAGGCGAGAAAGTTTTTGTACGACATATCAGCCGCGCCCGCGACAATCGGCGCGAAGGTGCGGACAATCGGCACGAAACGGGCGATGATGATGGTTTTGCCGCCGTATTTTTCATAGAAGGAGTGCGCCTTGACGAGATGTTTCGGGTTGAACAACCTCGATTTCGGGCGGCTGAAAATCGCTTTACCCATTTTTTTGCCAGTATAATAACCGACCGCATCGCCGATGACCGCCGCCACGAAAAGCGAAACCAGCATCACCCATAAATTTAATTTTCCCGCCGCCGCGAAAAGTCCGGCGACGACAAGCAGTGAATCGCCGGGCAGAAAAAAGCCGATTGCCAAGCCGGTTTCAGCAAAGATAATAAAAAATAAACCGAAATAAACGTAGACACCGAGCCAGTTGAGCAAATAGTCAATGATAAACTTCGGATTTAAAAAATCTTTCAGGTGATAAAGAAATTCAGTGATTGATTCCATAATAATGAAACGGCTTGAGCGGAAAAATTGCGTCAAGCCGGAAATATCGTATCAAAAATTATTGTTGTCGGGAACTATTTAATCTTCGTCTTCAAAATCTATGTCGGACGGCACACGCGCCGAAAGCAGATTTTGGCTCAACATCAATCCGACCCAAACCGCAAGCGCGACGCACGAAACTGCCCAGCCGATGTTGGTAATCAGATCGTCGGCAGCCAAACCGAAAATTATCGCGGGAAAACCAAAGAAAGCGATTTTCAGACACGTTTTTTTCGCCGTTTCAAAACTTTCGAGCAGATTAACGCGGCTGATTTCCATTTCCATATAATCTTCGTCCGAGTTCAGGCGCGAAAAATACTCGCTCTCATTTTGCGTCCAACGCCGGAGCGCGGGCGTTTCGGCGAGCCGGTTTGCCGTGCCGAAATGATGAATGACGTGCGCGATTTTACCGTCGCGGAGCGCGATTTCCGCCAAACCTCGAACGGAACGAAAACTCACTTCGGTCGTGTCAATCGCCTTTTTGAAAACGTCGGCGGCGCGTCGCCATTCGCCGTATTGAAAATAATTTTCGCCCAGACGCGCCAGCAATGCGCCGTCCGCCCGTCCGTGTTTTTCGGCAAGCCGCAGCACGGCGAAGGATTTCCACCGCAGTTTTTCGTTTTTCTCCGAACCGGCGAACGAATGCAGACCGCGAGCAAAATCAAAAAGCAGCCAGGCATCTTTCGGATTCAAAACAAGCGCGCGGCGAAAGGCTTCGAGCGATTGCAGCAGATAACCGGAAAGCCGCAATTCATTGGCGAGTTGATGCAGGTAATCGGCTTTTTCAAGTTCTTCGCCGCCGACCATTTTTTCGCCGCGCTTCACCCGCAAATTCTTTTGGGCGTTTTGAAATTCATTCAGAGAGCTTTCCAAAACGTCCGCCGACGGAATGCGGGCAAACTCGGCTTTCATCAAAGTTTCCTTCGGTTCGGTCAGATAATCGCGTAGTTCGATAGAACGATTGTCGAGCGCATTTTCCGGCAGCAGCGGCAGAATTTTATGAATCATCCGGCGATAATCTTCGCCGCCCGATGCGAAAACGAATTTCAAGTTTTTGCCTCTGACCGTCGTTCGGTAGCGGTAAAAGACGTTGCCGCCGCGCTTTAACGCGCGCAGTGCCTGCGATTCAACCTGTTCGATGTCGGAAATTCTGATGCGATACTTCGTCGAATCGAGCCGCGCCGAGAAGCGCGACAAAAATCCGGTGCGCGTCAGGCGTTTGCCGTCGAACACGATGCGGTCAGTCCACGCAAGCAGCGGAAAAATTATCCAACCGGCGCAAAAAAGCGTTAGCGCAAACAAATCACGCTCCAGATAAACTAAAAAACCGGAAACAAAAGTCGTCAGAAACAACGCGATAAAATAACTATTCGGTGAAACCCGAATGCTGATAATATCGTTGGGAAATGTCGTGGCGGCGGAAAGTTTCTCGGAAGAAATTTCGCCTGTTTTCGCCGGTATTGTGTTGCTCACTTGGGTTTTATTATAGCTCAAGTTTTAAAAATGACTAATGAAGTGTGATTTTTTGAGTTAGTTTGAGAAAAAGCGGTGAGCGAAAAAGTTGAAACGCAACAACTTCGCTCACCGCTCGACACTTCACAAAAACTTTTGCCTGCTAACCTATCGGCATTCCGCCGAACGGCGATTCGGGCGCGGGTTCAACGATTTCTTTGGCGCGTTCGGGGTTGATTTCTTCGAGTTTGTCCTTGGCTTCACGGGCGGTTTGCGACATCGGAACGGGTTTGCCGTCTAAACCTTTGGCTTCGCTCGCGGGTTTGGCAATGTTGTAATAAATATCGGCGGCTTCGGTCGTCTTGCCCTGTTTCTGATAGATATTTGCCAATTCAAAATTAAGCGTGTCTTTGGAAAGAACCGAGTTTGGAAGCGCGATTAATTCATTGTAGAGCGCGGCGGCTTCGTCGAGCCGTCCATCACCGGTTTTCGCCTGCGCCAATGCAAATTTGGAAAGTGTGCCGATTTCGCCGCTATTTTTTGCCAAGCCTTCGAGTTCCTGAACGGCAGCCGGACGGTCAATCTTGAGACGATTGACGGCGACGAAATAGCGCGCTTTATCTTTGGTCGGATTACCGAATTTGTCGGCGACGGCTTGAAACTCCGCGATGGCGGCTTCAGAGCGTTCTTTGTCGGTTTTGAACATTTTGCCGGTAAATCCGGCGGGCGCGGGCGAAGCCGAAACCTGCGCCTGCGAAGTTTCAATCGCTTTGCCGAGCGCGGTTTGCGCCGCCGCTTCGCTCCGGCGATTCCAAGCGAAAAAGATTCCGATTAAAACGGCTAAAACTGCAACCGCCGCTAATCCGTAAAGAATGTTTCTGCCTTTGCCTTCAAATTGTTTGCCGAATTCTTCGACTCTTTGGTTGCCGCCCGACTGAAAATCGTCCTGGTAAGCGGTTTTGGGTTTGTCCGCCGTCTGCACGGGCGTTTGAAATTGTTCGGGGATTTGTCTCTTTTTTCTAGCCATTGTAAAAATTGCAATTTATAATTGCCTGGTCGTTGTATAATCGCGGATAAGTGTTTTCGATTGTTTGGAATTTTTGCGAAATAGTAAATTTATCGCAAAACGTCTTCCAGAGCAAGGACACGGAGACGCGGAGACACGGAGACGCGGAGAATAGGAGACATTGAGACTTGCAAAAACAAAATTTCGACAACGAAAAAAACAAATTCCGGTATGACATCTCCGCGTCCCCGCGTCTCGGTGTCTCCGCGTCATAAATTTTTTAAGAAAACCGGGAACAATTTCAAAAAAGCGGTGTCTAATAAAACAGTTCGCGGAAAATGCGGATGAGCGATTTGAAAATCTTGCCCGTCACGGAAGGAAAAAGACAGAAAATGTTCTTCGGAAAGTCAATGACATTTGGCGAGGAAGAATTTAGCGAAGTCGCGCTGGCGAATGGACAAAACTCCGCCCGTTCATCCGTCGAAAATGGGTTCATTGAAAAATTAAAACTTGGCGATGCGGAAGCGTTCGATAAATTGGTGCTGCGTTATTCGGCGGACATCTACGCCGTGCTTTTCCGCTTGACCGAGGATGCAGAAGAAGCGGCGGATTTGACGCAGGAAACTTTTTTAAGCGCACTCAAAGCAATTGCAAAATTTCGCGGCGAAGCCGATTTAAAAACGTGGCTCGTGCGAATTGCGATTAACGAATCGCGCAACCGCTTTCGCTGGTGGACGCGCCGCCGCCGTGGGAAAACATTTTCCCTCGACGCGCCCGTCGGCGAAAACGCCGCGCCGTTCAGCGAGACGATTCCGAGCGATTGCGCCAATCCCGAAGAAACGATTCTTCAGCGTGAACGCGAAAGTCGTCTGACCGATGCGTTAAGGGATTTGCCGGAGATTTTTCGGGAAGCCGTTGTTTTATGCGACATCGAAGGTTTGAGTTATGAAGAAATCGCGTTGGCTTTGCAGGTCAACATCGGAACCGTAAAATCGCGCATCGCCCGCGGGCGCGAAGAATTAAGACGCAAGCTGAATGATATTTGAAAAGTTTTTGGTTTTTGGTCTTTTGTCTTCAGCCGGTTGAGTCAAGCTGATGTTCTCGATTTTCGTTTAATCGGCAAAGAACGAAAGACCAAAACCTAAAAACGAAAATGAATGATTGACTCGCCCCGGTATCACTTTTAAATCAAAAAAAACGGTGCCAACCAGAGGTCAAGAGGTGACGAAAGAGTTCGGAAGCGGGAATTATGAAAAGCCATCGCGCAAGTTTTTGGCTTCGTTTGAAAATAGACCAACAACAACTATTGAGGTCAAAGGCGAAGCGATAGCGATTCAAATCCGAAACCGAGCAAAGCGGTGTTTTCATTGCAAACACAAGGAAAACAGCCGGGGTCAGTCAGTTATTCAATTTTAAGTTTCAGATTTTGGATGATTTACAAATCCAAATTCTGAAAATAAAAAAATGAAATGTGAAAATTTACAACTTAATCTATCAATTTATCTGGACGATATTTTGACCGGCGAGGAACGTGCTGTGCTTAACGAACATCTGGTGCGCTGTCCGCTGTGCCGGCAAAAGTTGGCGGATTTTCAATCGCTGCGCGCCGGTTTGCGCGTTTTGCCGCGCCCGGAATTGTCCGATAATGTGCTGGCTTTGATACGAAATCGAGTCGAGCGGGCGGCTGAAAGTCGTCAAACGCAATTTTTACTGCCGCCGGTCGAGAGCTTTCAGGAATGGCTGCAAAAGCGTCTGATGCCTTACGCGGTCGGCACGGCGGCATCATTGATTTTCGGTTTGACGCTTTTGTGGAGTTTGCTTTCTGCCGCTTATATTCCTGAGAAAAACGTCGAATTGGCTCGATTTCAGCCGCCGGTCAAGTCATCGGTTCTGCTGGCAAATTCCAATTCGCGGACTTTTGCATTGGAAAGTAATTTTGATTTGAACGCCGCCGATTATGCGGCATCCCGCACAATGGTTTCGAGCGATTCGCCGTCGCTCAATCCGCAGGGCGCGTTAGTTGCGCTGACCAGATCAATCGTGCGCGGAAAAATGAAGGACGAAGAAGTCGTGATTGTCGCCGATATTTTCGGCAGCGGTTTAGCGCAAATCGCCGAAGTCGTCGAACCTTCGGGCGACATTCGAGCCGTCGCCGAATTAGAAAAAGCTCTTAAAAACGATCCGAATCTCGCGCCTTTCGTGCCGGCGAGTTTTGATAACCGCTCGGAAACCGTGCGCGTTATTTTCAAAATAAACCGCGTTGATGTTGATACCAATCCCAAGCCGAAATCCAAGAATAAATAATCGTCTGTAAAATTCCCGCACTTGCTCGTTTTCCTAACCTGCCGTATTTGTTCTAAAATTGTTTTAGCAAAATATATTTAGACGAGGGAAATAGAAGTATGGCAGAACCAAATACATTTCAAGATACGATTCAGGACTTTTTCAAGACCGTTGAGCAAACCACGGCGGCTTTTTTTGAAGGTTTGACCGATACGCTGGTCGGAAAAGCCGAAACTTTGCGCGACGGAACCGAACACGAGCCGGTTTCGCTGCCGCGCGATTTGGCGGCGCACGCCAACGCACAGACCGAATGGTGGTATTACACCGGACACGGCGAAACCGTTTCGGGAAAACGCTTCGGTTTTGAACTCGTTTTCTTCAAACGCCGCACGGATTTGGATAAATTTTCGCTCGTTCCGCTGCGTCTTTTAGGCAATCCGATTTATTTCGCGCATTTTGCATTGACCGATGTCAATGATAAAAAATTTCGCTACGCGCACCGCAAAAGCGCGAACGGATTTTTCGATCTGCCCGCGTCGGCGAGCGAGCAGCATTATCATCTGCGGCTCGGCGATTGGTCTTTGCGCGAAGCCAAAGACGCGCACGTTCTCCGCGCCACTATCGGCAGCGATGTCGTTTTTGAAGCGACTTTGAAACCGTCGAAAAAAGCGGTTTTCAACGGCATCGCCAAAGACGGCGTTTCGTTCAAAGACGAAGGCGAGGCTTCGCGCTATTTTTCCTATACGCGAATGGAAATGGAAGGCGATCTGATTTGGAACGGCGCAACCGAGCATTTTAACGGCGCGGCGTGGATGGACCGGGAATTCGGAACCTGGACACCGACGGAAAATCAGAAAGGCTGGGATTGGTTCAGCATTCAGTTGTCGAACGAAACCGAATTGATGTGTTATCAATTGCGAAACAGCGTCGGCGGCGTTTCGGATTTTTCGAGCGGAAACTTTGTTGACAAGGACGGCGAATCAACGCCGCTCGGAAAATCCGATTTTATCATCGAGCCGACCGGCTTTTGGAAAAGTCCGCAGACCGGCGCGATTTATCCGAGCGGCTGGAATGTGAAAGTTCCGAAGTTCAATCTGGATTTGACGGTTTTGCCGGTGATGAATGAACAGGAACTCGACACGCGCGGCACGACGATGATCGTTTATTGGGAAGGCGCGTGCGAAGTCAAAGGCAAAGCCGGCGGTGCGGATATTTTAGGTCGCGCCTACGTCGAACTCGTCGGTTACGACCGCTCGCACGACAGCCCGAATCTGGCTTATTTTTTGATGGGCAATCAGTTTGAATTTCCGTCGAAATCAATATTCGGCTAATTTACACGAATTTCCTTTGAACAGCCGCACTGAGATCGAAAATCGCTAAAATTTTCAATTAAAAAAACCGCTGCAATAATTTAAGATTGCAGCGGTCTTGCTTTTGTTAGATCGAACAACCAATCTACTTTTTATCCATCAGTTTTTTCAGTTTTTCGGCGGAAGTCGGGTCAATCTTCAGCAGCATCGTGTATTGTTCACGCGCCGCCGACAGGTTGTTGCTTAAAAAATACATAAAACCGAGATTGATGCGACCTTTGGCGAAATTCGGACTCAACTCCAAATTCTTTTTATAGGCTTCGATAGCTTTATCGCGCTGCCCGTTGGCGTAATAAGCGTTGCCGAGCAGATAAAATCCGTCGGAATACTCAGGATTGCCGTTGGTATATTCGACCAATCCGTCAACCGCTTTTTTATAAAATCCGGTGGCGACATCGGGTTTATTTTGAAAATCGTAAGCGCGGGCAAGATACAGATAAGTTTCGCCGTCGTTCGGCTGGAGCGTCAACGCTTTCGTACACATCGTCACGGCTTGGGAATATTGCTTCGTATCGTTATAAGCGCGGCATAAATTGGTAAAAGCCATATACTGCGTCGGAGCCAGCTTGACGGCTTGCTGTCCGACGACGACGGCTTCCTGGTGACGGTCAGCCAAACTGTAATACCACGTCAAACTGACGAACATATTGCCGTCTTCGGGAAATAATTTAACGCCTTTTCTGACGGTCGCAATCGCGTCGTTCAAACGATGCTGGCTGCGGTAAAGGTCGGACAACAGATTATAGACATCCTGAAGTTCGGGTTTGACGTTCAAGGCGCGCTCATACGCCTGAATCGCTTCGTCCGGTTTTTTGGCAGTGACCAGGGCATTGCCCATCAAACGGTAAGATTCGCCGACGAATTTCGTATTTTTCTGCACTGCTTCAACCGCCGAAAGAGCTTGATTAACGTAATCGCCGGTTCCGGCATAGCTGACCGCAAGAAAATAATGAGCGTTACCGTTCGACGGATCTATTTGGAGGGATTTTTTATAGGCGGCGATGGCGTTCGGATAATCTTCTTTGTTCAAATAAATATCGCCGAGTGCGGATATGAAATTAGCGTTCGCCGGTTCGAGTCGCAAGCCCTGCTGCGCGTCATTTAATGCCGCGTCGTAATTTTGTTTCTGAAAATTTACATACCAGCGAACTTTGTAGATTTCCAATTTCGTGTAACCCTGATTGTAAGCCAGGTTTAAATCTTCGACTGCCGCATCGTATTCATTCAAATAATAATGCGCGTAACCTTTCCAATAATGAGCGGCTGGATAATTCGGTGAAATAACGATTGCCTCGGCGTATTTGTTGATTGCCGAGCGGTATTCCTTTTGATTAAAAAATTGGTCGCCCTGCGCCGCCAGTTTTTTAGCGCGGTCGTTCGGCTTCGATTTATTGTTATCCGAGTTTCTCGGTTGAGCGTTGATTTCGCTGATGAAAGCTGAAAATAACGTCAACATCAAAAAACAAACTGCTAATGCGGTAAATATTTTCTTTCTCATTTCTCTATTCCTCTATTATTGCTCGATGTCCGTTCGTCCGCCTCTCGGCGTTTTCACCGGCACGGGAGTTTTAGCACCTGCCGTCGGCGTTTTTACCGTCACTACCTGCGGAGTCGGTCGCGGAGTCGTCGGTTTGATCGTCGGCGGAACGGTCGGCTGCACCTTTGGTTGAATCGTCGCCTGAGTTGTCGTCGGTATCGGTTTGGTCGGATCAGTTGAATTTCCGACGCTGTTAGTGTTGCTCGATGTAGGAACTTCACTGCCGGTCGAAGTGTTCGTTTCGCCGGTCACGATTTCGAGCGTCGGCGCGACGCTCGGCGCGACCGACGCGGTTGCTTGCGGCATCGGTGTCGGCGTTCCGTTGTCAGTGGTCGTATCGTCACTTCCAAACATAAACCAGCCGACTCCGGCAACGCCGACCGCCAAAACCAAAAGCGCGAAAAGTCCGCCGGCGACTGCCAAACCTTTGCCAGATTTCTTTTGCGCCGCCGCCACTGCCGGTGTAAATGTCGCTCCGCCCGGCGCGTTGTTTTCAAACGGAATATAGGTTGCGCCCGCCGATGTTTTGTTGGCATCGGTTGCGGGTATCGAATGAAAACCGACGGCAGTTTCCGCCGCGACTGAATCGTTATTTTTATCAAACGTAAACAGCGGCACGGTAGCATCGGGCGAATAATTTTCGGCTTGCCCGCCGAACTCGTTTTTCGTCGAAAAATTATTGTCCTGCGTCAGATTATCGTTTTTGGCGTAATTGTCGGTTTTCGGAAAACTTGCTTCCGGTGCTGCTGTCACGGCGGACAAAGAACCAGCTAGAAATACTTCGGTTTTGATGGCGGACTGCTTCGGTAAAGAATTGGAAGTCGGTTCGTCGTAGCGAATCGTCTGGTCAAAATCCGGCTCGGTCTTTCCGGCAGCCGGAGCCTGCGACGAATGACTGTTTGCACCGTTCGCGCCGGAATTAAAAGCCGTCGGTGTCGTTTGCGGCGATGGCGGCGGGATGTGGCTGATAAGCGGAATGCCCGCCATATCTGCGGTTTTCTGCGGCGACTGTGGAATATCCTGCGGAGCCGCCGCGCTAAACGCGATGGTGTTCGCCGACATATTGGTTTGCAGTTGCGCGTAGCCATCGCGCAGCAATTTCTGCATTTCACGCGCAGTTTTGTAACGCTGCTCCTGGCTGATGGTCATTCCTTTGATGATTACATCGGAGACGACTTTGGAAACTTCCACATTCAAATCGCTGATCGGCGTAATCGGGTCGGGCAGCCCGTTGATTAAACTATCGGCGCGCGTCAGAGCGTCGGGCGGAACATTATTGGTTAAAATCTGGTAAAGCGTCGCCGAAAGCGAGTAAATATCGCTTCGCGCATCGGTTCCGGTGCCGCGAATCTGCTCCATCGGCGCGTAGTGCGGCGTGTAGCCGACGATGCTGCCGGCGGAGGTCACGCGCGTTTCGCCGACCGAATTTTTCGACAAGCCGAAATCGAGCAGCACGATATGATTTTCGTCGGTCAATTTCAGGTTCTGCGGTTTGATGTCGCGGTGAATAATCGGCGGTTCGTGCGCGTGCAGATAATTGAGCGCGTCAAGCAGTTGGTCTGCCCAGAACAAAACCCAACTGAGCGGAAAAGGTTTTTCCAAACCTTCGAGCCGTTTCGACATATCTTCGCCCGAAATATGTTCCATCACCAGATACTGCGTTCCTTCTTCGGTAAAATGGTCGCTGACCTTCGGCAAAACCGGATGCCGCAGTCGGGCGAGCGTCCGCGCTTCGCGTTCAAAAGCGTGACCGAGCGTTGCGTCGTCCGAAAAAAAAGTGCGTTTTAAGGCAATCGCGCTTCCCAATCGCTGGTCAATCGCCAGATAAACTTCGCCCATTCCGCCTTTGCCGATTAAATTGACGATTAAGTATCGGTTTTGAATTAAAGTATTTGGTGCTATCGGTTTCATTGTTTTTTAGTATTCGGCTTGATTTATAAAAACGCCGATTCGTTTGAAAAGTTTCTTTTCCAAAAACTAAACGCCGGTTTTTAACATTGAAAAGGTCAAAAAATATTGACTATCGAGCAGCGAGTAGTTTTTCCTGCGGCAGCATCGCCGTTTGTCCTTCGTGCTGCCAGCAGCGTCCGCCGTTTTTAACGCGCCGCGAACACATCGTTCCTTTTTTGGTCGGTGCGCCGCAGAAATAGACTTTTTCCGCCGCCTCGATCTTCGGCGCGTCCGGTTGTTTTCCTGCCAAAGATGATACTACCGGTTCAATTGGCGGTTTCGACGGCAATTGAACGCTTGCGGCAGGAGAAACTTGCGCGACAGGTTTCGGCGGCATCGCGTCGCTTTTCGTATTTAATGCGGCAAATTGCAGCGGAGCAACGCTTAATGGCTTTTCAGGTTTTTGTAAATAGTTTCCTATTCCAAAAAGCCCGAATAAAACGGCGATTCCAACTAAAAATCGCGGCAGCCATTCGTGAATTTTCAAATCGGTTTCGCAGAGTTCGCAAAAACGTCGGCTTGCCCAAAATCTTCTGTCAATTCCGTCAATCTTTTCCCCGCATTGACAACAAAATTTCGGTTTATAGGGCATAATAGCGCACCT
Organism: Pyrinomonadaceae bacterium; assembly: GCA_026785925.1. Lineage (GTDB taxonomy): Bacteria > Acidobacteriota > Blastocatellia > Pyrinomonadales > Pyrinomonadaceae. The sequence goes on along the minus strand of JAJAZE010000235.1, from coordinate 1,712 downwards.
TTTTTAAAACGAGGTTACAAAAATTAAAGACTGCCATTCTATTTTTTGAATTGAACTACGAAACAGTATAAACCAAAATTCTTTTAATGTTAAGATAAATTTCGCAGTCAAAGCCGGTGCAACCGCGTTTTGTTTTGATGCGTCTGATTATTTTAGATTTTATTATGCGATTTTCAAAGACGTTGACGCTGTTTTTTCTGCTGATGTTAAGTTTTCTAACTGCGGCGGCGCAGGACGACGAAGTAATCAGAGTTGATTCTTCGATTGTCCGGCTGAATGTCGGCGTGGTTGATGTCAAAGGACGACCGATAACGAGTTTAACCAAGGAAAATTTTACCGTTTATGAAGACGGCATCAAGCAGAACATTCTGAGTTTCGAGCCGACGGTCGCGCCTTTTTCGGTCGTGATGATTCTCGATATGTCCGGTTCGACGCTCGGTTTTCGGGAAACGATTCGGCAATCGGCTTTTCGTTTCGTTGACGCGCTCGCGCCCGCAGATCGCGTTGCCGTCATCGAATTTTACGATAAAGTGAATCTGCGAACTGATTTTACAGTTGACCGCAAAAAAATCGGCGAATCAATTGCCGCCGCCAACGGGCGCGGGAAAACACAGCTTTACAAAGCTCTCGATGTCGCGCTCGAAAAACTTTCCAAAGAAGGAACGCGCCGCAAAGCCGTGATTGTTTTGACCGACGGCGTTGACAGTGCCGTCAGAGACAGCGACCGGAGTTTTTTGGAGAAATATAAAGAATCGGAAATCGTCGCCGCGCTCAAACCCGAAACCAGCGAAATCTTAAACCGCATTTTGAGTAAATCCGACGCGCAGGGCGTGACGATTTACCCGCTCGCGCTGCCGACCGGCGACCCGTTCAAACTCGCCGACCCGACACCGATCCAGATTGCGTTGTTCGCCGCCGCCCGCGACCGCCTGAAAATTCTTGCCGCCCGCACCGGCGGAACGCTCAACACCATCAATCGGCTCGAAGAAATGGGCAGACTCTACGCGGCGGTCGCCGCCGATTTACGCGCACTTTATACGGTTGAATATCAGCCGACCAACGCCAAACGCGACGTCAAATGGCTCGCGATAAAAATCGAAGTCAACAATCCCGAACTAATCTCAAAAACGCGGCAGGGCTATTTTGCGAAGTGAGGAATTAGAAAGCAAAAAAACGGAGTAATCGCACTTCTCAATTGTTTAGCTTGACACAAAAGCGCAAGATTTGTAGTCTTAAATCTTGCTTTACGCACCCGTAGCTCAGCTGGATAGAGTACTTGACTACGAATCAAGGGGTCGCATGTTCGAATCATGCCGGGTGTATTCAATTTTTCAATACTTTAGAGGCATTTTTACAATGCCTTTTTTGTTGACTCACACTTTGACTCACACCTTCAATCAAAAATTCAAACAATTCTTAATCTTTTGCTAATTTCTTATTCCTAGTTTCCAGCTTTCGCCGAAACTTTAACCAAAAGATTCTTTCATCTTTGGAAATGACCGAGAGAAAATAATCTATTTGTCTGATGATTACCTTTCGTTCGTTTGAATCTGCGTTTTGATATATACCAAACCTTGTGTGCGACTTTTTCAGTCAATAATCAAACCAGCTAATTGAAGCGGTTGATTGCCTAACATAATGTTAAAAAAGACTCCGACGGTATGCGCTAAAATCTTTCGATTAATCCGGTTCTGGTAATGCCGGAGGTCTTT
>JAJAZE010000234.1 GCA_026785925.1 Pyrinomonadaceae bacterium | reverse complement strand
ATTTCGTGTCCAAACCGAGTCCATAACTTTCCGTTTCTGCCGCTTTTTCCGCGTTACCCGTTTATTAAAAATTCCATTTTAGTCTTTACTTATCGCAAGCCGAATGATTTCAATCTTTGCAGAAATTCTATTGACTGCTTACCTGCGGAGCCATAGTAAAAAACAAAGTCGGCGATTTTTCATCGCCGACTTTGTTTTTTACTTCTTTGAATTTCAATTTACCTGTAAATCATAGTGAAATTCCCCGTCAACATCATTCTTCGTCTTCCCTGAGTTTTTCCAGCACGGAAAAGTCTTCGAGCGTCGTGGTGTCGCCGACGATCTGGTTGCCCGCCGCGAGTTCCCGCAACAGGCGGCGCATAATTTTCCCCGAACGGGTTTTCGGCAGCGTGTCGGTAAAGCGAATTTCGTCGGGTTTTGCCAAACTTCCGATTTCTTTGGCGACGTGGGCGCGAAGTTCGTGTTTTAGTTCTTCGCTGCCGACTCTGCCGCCTTCTAAGGTTACAAATGCCGCGATTGCCTGACCTTTGATTTCGTCGGGTTTGCCGACCACCGCCGCCTCCGCGACTGCCGGATGCGAGACCAACGCCGATTCGACTTCCGCCGTGCCGAGCCGATGACCGCTGACATTGATCACATCGTCAACTCTGCCCATAATCCAGAAATAACCGTGTTCGTCACGCCGTGCGCCGTCGCCCGCAAAATAAACGTGCGGAATCTCCGACCAATACGTTTTTTGATAGCGTTCGTCGTCGCCCCAAATCGTCCGCAGCATCGAAGGAAAAGGTTTCGTGACGACCAGATAACCGCCTTCGTTTGCCGGAACGCTTTTTCCGGCTTTGGTTTGAATGTCCATCAGAATACCTGGAAACGGGCGCGTCGCCGTTCCCGGCACGGTCGGTGTCGCGCCCGGCAGCGGCGAAATCATAATCGCGCCGGTTTCAGTCTGCCACCAGGTGTCAACAATCGGACATTTATTTTTACCGATGATCGTGCGATACCACATCCACGCTTCCGGGTTGATCGGCTCGCCGACCGTTCCCAAAAGTCTCAAACTCGATAAATCGTGCTTGAGCGGATACTGCTCGCCCCATTTGATAAAAGCGCGAATCGCCGTTGGTGCGGTGTAAAGAATGTTGATTTTATGGCGTTCGATAATGCGCCAAAATCGGTCGGGTTCAGGATGATTCGGTGCGCCTTCATACATAAAAACGGTCGCGCCGTTCGCCAGCGGTCCATAGACGACGTAGGAATGTCCCGTTACCCAGCCAATGTCGGCGGTACACCAATAGGTGTCTTCGTCTTTCAAATCGAAAATCCATTTTGACGTGATATAAGTTCCGGTCAGATAACCGCCGGTCGTGTGCAGAATGCCTTTCGGCTTGCCGGTCGTCCCCGATGTGTAAAGAATGAAAAGCGGATGTTCGGAATCCAATTCTTCCGCCGGGCAATCGTCGTTGACCGTTTCCATCAACTCGTGCCACCAGTAATCACGCCCGATTTTCATATTGATTTTCGTGGCGGTGCGTTTGAAGACGATGACGTTTTCCACGCCCGGACATTCCTGGACGGCTTTGTCAACGACTTCTTTGAGTTTGATTTCCGCGCCGCGCCGGTAGCCGCCGTCGGCGGTCACAATCAATTTGCATTGACAGTCGTTCACGCGGTCACGAATCGCGTCCGCCGAAAATCCGCCGAAAATCACCGTGTGCGTCGCGCCGATCCGCGCACAGGCGAGCATCGCAATCGCTAATTCCGGCACGAGCGGCATATACAAAGCCACGCGGTCGCCGGTTTGCACACCGGATTTTTTTAAGACATTGGCGAATTTCGAGACCTGCCGGTGAAGCTGCTGATAAGTCAACGTGCGAACTTCGCCCGGTTCGCCTTCCCAGATAATCGCCGCTTTGTTTTTGCGGTAAGTTTCCAGGTGACGGTCGAGACAATTATAAGAAGCGTTGATTTTACCGCCGATAAACCATTCGGCGTGCGGTTCTTCCCACTTCAAAACTGTGTCCCATTTTTTGAACCAGTGCAGATTTTCCGCGACGCTTGCCCAAAATTCTTCCGGGTTTTCGGCGGCTTTATTGTAAATCTGTTCGTATTCATCAAAACTTTTGATGTGCGCGTTTGCCGCAAATTCCGGCGGCGGCGGGAAAATGCGCGTTTCGATTTGCGTTGATTCGATGGCGATGGTTGATATTTCGGGCATTTGTTATTTCTCCAAAATTTTGTTGTCGTAGAAATCTTATAAATTGCCACTAGCTTTAGCTAGTGGAATAGATTGGCAATTCACAAGCGGCTTTAGGCAAACATCTGATTTAAATTTTCCTTATCGCTTTAGCCTAATTTGCGCTAAAGCGATAAGGAAAATTTATTTTGTGGAATTCGGCTAAAGCCTGCTCTTTCATCTCACTAACCACTAGCTAAAGCTAGTGGCAATTTATAAAAAATTAAAAGACTAATTTATTCAATCAAGAAAACTTTTTCTTTATCAAACTTTTCTCTGCGTCTCAATTGATTGCGCTGAATTTTGCCCGAACGAGTTTTCGGTAAATCGGTGCAGAACTCGATTTCGCGCGGCGTGGCGAGCGGCGAAAGTTAGGCGCGGACGTGCGCGTCGATTTCCTGCGCCAATTTCAGCGAAGCCCTAAAATCTTTTCGCAGAACGACGAATGCTTTGACGTGTTCGGTGGTGATTTCGTTTTTTGCGCCGACTGCCGCCGATTCCGCGATTGCCGGATGCGAGAGCAGCGCATTCTCGACTTCAAACGGTCCGATGCGCTGCGCCTGACAGGTTATCACGTCGTCGTTACGCGCCATAAACCAGAAATAACCGTCCGCGTCGCGCCGCCCGCGGTCGCGTGTGATATACCAGCCGGCGCGAAAACACGCCCGCGTCGCTTCGGGAAAATTCCAATAACCTTTGAAAAAAGAAGTCAGCGTCGGGCGAATCGCAATATCGCCGACGACGTTGTTCGGAACTTCGCTGCCGGAATTATCAATAATCGAAACTTGCACGCCTTCGACGGCTTTGCCCATCGCGCCGCGTTTGACCGGCAAATTCGGACGGTTGGCAATCACGAAACTGCCGGTTTCGGTCTGCCAGTAATTATCGAAAACCTGCGCGTCGAACGTGCGCTCCGCCCACGCGATAACTTCCGGGTTGAGCGGTTCGCCGGCTGAATAAATCCGCCGCAGAGCGAACGATTTTTTCAGCGAGATGTCGCCGACTTCGTTTCGCATCAGGCGCAGCAGAGTCGGCGTAGTGTAAAGACAAGTGACCTGATTGCGTTCGAGAATTTCCAGCCATTTTTGCGTCTCGAATTCGCCCTCGTAAATCAGAATCGGAAAGCCGAGCAGCCACGGCGCGGATAATCCGTAACACAAACCCGTGACCCAGCCCGCGTCCGCCGAACACCAGTAAAAATCGTTGGGCGCAAGCTGCAAAACGGTTTGCGCCGATTCGATCAGACGCTCCCGAATCTGATGGCGATGGACGACACCTTTCGGCAAGCCGGTCGTCCCGGACGTGTAAATCAAAAAGCAAGTGTCATCGGGCGAAGCATTGGCGGCGGTAAATTCGACCGAAGCATTTTTTACCAGCTCATTGAAATCGTGAAATGCCGCCGCGCAATCCGGCAAATTTTTTTCGTCGTAATCCCCGACGACCAGAATATGTTCGAGGCTCGGCAATTGCCCGCAAATCGCGCCGACTTTTTCGAGATTTGCCGCGTCAGTCAGCAAAACCGTCGCGCCCGCGTCCGCCAATCTCTGCCGGACGGCTTCGGGTCCGAAATCCGGGAACAGGACGGCAGCCGCCGCGCCGATTTTCAAAATCGCCGGAATCGCCGCGTAAAGTTCCGGCGTGCGACTCAGCAAAGTAAAAACCCGGTCGCCGAAACCCGTCCCCAAATCGGTCAGAACATTGGCGATTTGGTTTGATAATCGTTCTATTTCAAAAAACGAAAAAACTTCGCGCCCGCCGCCTTTGCTTTCCCAAACCAGCGCGATTTTCGAGCGGTCGGCGGCGTTGGCGGTCAGCGCGGAATACGCCAAATTAGCGTTCGGCGCGACGAAACTCAATTGTCGTTCAACCGTTTCAATTTTTTCACGCACCTGCATAAGTTCAGTTATCAGTTATCAGTTATCAGTTATAGAAGTTACGCAGTTGAAAAATTAAAGGCATATTTTAACAGGATGGACAGGATGAACAGGATCATAAAACAATTCAGCAAATCATCTTCCGTCCTGTCCATCCTGTTTATCCTGTTAATTTTTCTTTCAAATGCGTAACTCGTAAGCTATTAGTTATCAATTATCAGTTATTAGTTATCAGTTATTCCGAGTGCTGACTGATATTAGACTTTTGACCAAACCTCTCATAGTTCGCTCTGCTTTTTGAGCGCGTTTTTTTGGTTTTAGTCTGGTTTTTCTTTCCTGCTCATTCTTTCGGCAACGCCCGTTTGATGATTTCCACCTCCGTTTGCCATTTCTTGACGACTTGGTATTGTTTTCGCGGCTCTTGTT
>JAJAZE010000233.1 GCA_026785925.1 Pyrinomonadaceae bacterium | reverse complement strand
TCTTCGCCCCGCCGCGCATCTCGACGATAGATTTTTCGAGGTCTTCTTTCGTCACGCCGTTCGAGCGCAGAATGCGTCCCGCATCGCCGACTTTCTCGTCGGCAATCGCCAGCAGAAGATGTTCGGTGGACATATATTCGTCCTGCATCTTCTCGGCTTCCTTCTGCGCTTCCTGAAAAATCGTGTTGATGCGCGAGCTGAAAAACTGCTGCCCGCCGGAAACCTGCGGAAATTTCGCCACCGCCGCCTGCGTCTCGTTCAAAATCGTCGCCAGATTTGCGCCGACTTTTCCTAAAATCGGGCGCAGCGTTCCTTCTTTCTGCTCAAGCATCGAGGCGAGCAGATGTTCCGGTTCGACCTGTTGATTCTGATTTTTTTCAGCAACTCCGATGGCTTCCTGAATCGCTTCCTGTCCGCGTATTGTATATCTGTCAAATCTCATAAAATCACCTTTTAGTTTATAAGTTAGTGCTTAAACATAATAAAATATGAGTGTATTACTGTCAAGTATCTGCCAGAACAATTTTGTTCACGAAAATTTAACTTTTCAGCTTTCTTAGATGACACTCCGCGCGTTTGTCGGTTATATTTAGCTTGCACAAAATTCGCAAAAGTTAAGGTGAACAAATGAATACAGTTGAAGCAATTTACGAAAACGGCGTGTTTCGTCCGGTTCAAAAAGTTGATTTTCAGGAAGGCGAAAAAGTGGAAATAATTATTAAACTGCCGAAAGAGAAAGATTCGGCGGAAAGTTTCGCCGACATCGCCATTGACACGGGCATTTCCGATTTAGCGACGAATGTTGATTACTATCTCTACGGTCTGCCGAAACAAACTGACGAATGAAATTAATTTTTGCCGATAGTTCCGGCTGGCTCGGACTGGTAAATACGACTGATTCCGTTCATCAAAAGGCGACGCAGATTTACGATTCTAAATACGCGGAAGGCTATAATTTCATCACGCATCAAGGAATTTTGCTGGAAGTCGGAAACAGCCTTTCCGGTTTGCGTCTTCGCCAATCAGCCGTCGGTCTGAAAAATAAATTGGAAAAATCGCAGCGCGTCGAAATTCGACAACTCGACAACGAACTTTACAAAGCAGGTTGGAAACTTTACGCCGAACGAACCGATAAAAATTGGGGAATTGTTGACTGCATCAGTTTTGTTTTGATGGAGCGATTAAATATCCGCGAAGCCTTCACCGCCGACAGACATTTCGAGCAAGCCGGTTACATCAAACTTTTATAAAAATAAATGAAAATTCTTCGTGAAATTTTGTCGCCTTTGATTGCCGTGATCGCCGCATTTATCGTCGGCGGCATCATCATTTTGTTGATTAAGGATAATCCGTTTGAAACTTATCAAATCCTGCTTGCCAACTCGTTCGGTTCGGCGAAAGACATCGGCTACACGCTGTTTCTCGCTACGCCTTTGATATTTACGGGTTTGGCGGTCGCGGTCGCGTTTCGCTGCGGGCTTTTTAATATCGGCGCGGAAGGTCAGCTTTACGTCGCGTCGTTTGCGACGGCGTGGGTCGGCATCAAATTCGGCGGCACGATTGTTAATGACGTTGATTGGTCCTGGACGAGTTTGCCGGCTTTTCTGCTCGTTCCGCTGTGCATTTTGACGGCGGTCGTCGCGGGCGGAATCTGGGGCGCGATTCCGGGAATTCTGCGGGCGAAATTCGGTTCGAGCGAGGTTATCAATACGATAATGCTGAACTTTATCGCCATCGCGCTGGTCAGTTATTTTACGCAGTATCATTACAAAAATCCCGGTCCGATTTTAGAAACCGCGCCCATCGGACAAGCCGCGCAGATTCCTCAACTGCACGAATATCTTTCGTTTATCCCGCCGGACGTGCCGCTCAATTTCGCGTTTTTAATCGCCGTTCTGATGTGTTTCGTCGTCTATGTTTTTCTTTGGAAAACCAAATGGGGTTACGAACTTCGCGCCGTCGGGCAGAACGCGGCGGCGGCGGAATACGGCGGAATTTCGCCGCAAAAGCAGATTATAATTGCGATGACTTTTTCGGGCGCACTCGCCGGATTGGTCGCCGTCAACGAAGTTCTCGGTTATCGCCATAATTATTACGACGGCTTTTCAGCGGAACTCGGATTTTTAGGAATCGCGGTCGCTCTTCTGGGCAGAAATCATCCGCTCGGCGTGTTTATCGCGGCGATATTTTTTGCGATTCTAATGCGCGGCGAAATTTTCGTGGA
>JAJAZE010000232.1 GCA_026785925.1 Pyrinomonadaceae bacterium | reverse complement strand
CCGATTGCCATCACGGTTTGCAGTTGATGTGTCCGACAATGGATTATCTCGACCGCAGTTACGCCGATTATCTAAACGGCATCCCGTCAAAAAATCCCGGCGCACTGGCGATGACTTTTTCGTCGGTTGACCCGACGCTCGCGCCTGCGGGCAAGCATACTTTATTCATTTGGGGACAATACTATCCATACGAATTATCAAACGGCGAACAGTGGCAAGACATCGAAAACCGCGAAGCCGACAAACTGATTGAGGTCGTCAATTCCTACGCGCCAAACGTCAAAAATTCCATCATCGAACGCTTCGTCCAATCGCCTCTGGATTTAGAACAAAGACTCGGACTGCTGCGTGGCAACGTAATGCACGTCGAAATGGACTTCGACCAGATGTTTATGTTTCGCCCTCTGCCCGAAATGTCCGCCTACAAAACGCCGATCAAAAATCTCTACCTCACCGGCGCGTCAACCCATCCCGGCGGCGGCGTTTTTGGAGCAAGCGGACATAATACGGCGCAAGTTGTTTTGAAAGATGTGAAGGGAAGTTGGTTTTGGTGATTAAACTGTATTAATTTTGAAGATAAATAAAATGACGGCAAAAGGCTTTAAAACTTACTGCCGTCATTTTATTTGCCGGTGATGAATTATCTCTGGGAAGTGCCGTCCAAATACGGAGTTTCGACTTTATGATCTTCCGTTTGCTGCGGCAGTTCGGCTTGCATCGGTCGTTCGGCTTTGGCTTTCTTTGTTTTCGCCGCAGTCGGAGCGTCAATACATCCGCCTTCTTTTGCAGGCTGTTTTATTTCCGGCGACGGCACCGGCTTAGTGCCTGTTATTTCACTTGTCATCATCGGTGCTTTTTCTCCTCCGGTCTTGAAAATATCTTCCGCTATTTTTAATCCGAGCGGAACTCCGCCGATTTCCAGACCGTTTGTGCTGAAATCGGGATCAATTTCTTTACTTAAATCGGAATTGGGCTGCGCCAGAAACGCATCGAAAATCCAATGAACGCCGAGGTAAATACGGCTTCGGGCATTTTCGATAATCATTTCACCCAAGCCGCCGCTCGACGGTTTATCGCTGTTCTTGAGATTGAAATTGCGAACGTGACGCGGACGCACCGTACCTAAATTGTCCTGATTCATCCCGTTGAATTCGTCGGAAACAAAGCTCAAGCCGTTGAATAAATCATCATCTACGAGATTGCCGCTTTTGATTATTTTCTTTCCGCCGGTAATGACGGTCGTGCCGCTCGCATCCTGTCCTTTACCGTAAAACAGGCGCGTGATGTGAAACGCCGCCGCGCCGAAAGTCGCGTGTCCCGACGGATAAGCCGGAAAATTCGGCGTGAAATTTTTCATCGTTGGGCTATTCGTATTCGGTGCGCCGAGCGGCAGCCAGAAAGGATCGGCATCGTCATCCAGATCGCTTTTCCATTGATTTGTCTTTGGTCCGAAAGACGTATCGTGTTCTCGGACACCGAGAACCGGTCGCCAGAAATCGTGACAATATTTTTGTTCCCAGGCTAAGATTCCGGCATCGCCCATCGCCGCGTTGACGAAGGCGAAAAGTCGGGCGTTGTCACCTTCATTATTAATTCGCGGCGTAGTTTCTCCGGTTCTCGGAATTTTCACGTTCAACGCCACCTGACGAATGATTTTATTAGACATTATTGGAAATAAAACAATTCTTCAAGATTAGTAATATCAATAGTTTGCATTGGTTGTCGAAATGTTACTCGCAAGTTGTGCAAACCACAGGCAATCTCCATCACAACATCCGAAATCTTCTCTTTGGTTAGT
>JAJAZE010000231.1 GCA_026785925.1 Pyrinomonadaceae bacterium | reverse complement strand
CAGCAAGAGCAGCAGGCGGCGGGAGCGTATCTGACGTGCTGACTTTATAAAATCGTCATATCTCAACCCCGGCTTCACCGCCGCCCGTGTTGACCGCCAAAGTTTGCGGCTTTAACCATCTTCTGTCAACATACAATCTCAATCGTTCGCTTGCTTCTTGTTTTCAGCGAATAACTTGCTTGTCAACGAGCTAAGATTTATCATCAATGTTATGAATTATCACGACATTATTACTATCGAACCCGGAAAACGCGGCGGCAAGCCTTGTATTCGCGGTATGCGAATGACGGTTTATGATGTGCTTGAGTATTTGGCTTCTGGTATGACGACGCAAGAAATTCTCGGTGATTTTCCTTATTTGACGCACGACGACATTATGGCTTGTTTAGCGTTTGCCGCTGACCGCGAGAAAAATTTGCTGGTGGTGCAGGCGTGAGCGTCAAGTTGCTCTTTGACCAAAACTTGTCGCCCAAACTTGTAAAGCGTTTATTCGACATTTTTCCAAACTCCGATCATCTTGATTAGCTCGGATGTGGCACAGCCGAAGATATTTTGGTATGGGAACACGCTAAAGACAACGGTTTCGTTGTAGTAACGAAAGACGCTGATTTCGCGGACTTGAGCGTGTTTCGCGGGTTTTCACCGAAAGTTGTGTGGATTCGACGCGGCAACTGCTCAACGACAGACATCGAAAATCTGTTGCGCGACCATCTTTCAGAAATTGAAGATTTGGCTACGGATTCGACTTCGGGCATCTTGACGCTATTTTAGCAAAGCGTGGCTACAATAACGGGCAAGCGAACAATTCAGCTATGAAAGAAGCAGTCAAGCACAAAGTTTGATTGTCCCGCCAAATCTGCTGTCTGCGGCGGGCTGTCTTGATATTCGCCGGATGGCGTTACAAGTTTGCTGACAAAGAATCTTTGAATCGAACCGGAAATGTCGCTGCCGATGCCTATTTGCAGTGACCTGTTTCAAAGTTTGAAATAGCTTCACTGTTACCGTGCAGCTATTGGAGACTTCAACTTAAAAGTTGGTCTATGGTCGTATCGGGTAATGGCATTGAATGACGGCTGCCTAACCATTGGACGAAACTCGTCCGGCGTTTTATTAAAAAAAGCCAAACGGTTTATGATTTTAGTTTGGAGACTGACCGTCACCCGCCAAGCATTCACCTTGTTGGCGACAAATGGTTAATCAATCGGTTCTTTATCAAACAGTCTGTGCCGGTAAACGCGCAAGCCGAACATCGTGCCGCAGAGCATTACCGGGTTTTCGAGTGGTGCGCCCACAACATTTTCAGTAATGTATGGTTTGCCTGTTGCTTTTAATCGTTGTCGCACCGGCTCAATTAAATCTTTGTAATCCTTCGTTGTCAGATGGTTGAACGTCGTAAATAACTGACACGGAGGGCTGGCGTGGATAAAACCGTAGCCTGACAAACTAACGTCGAGCGCGTCCGCGTGAAATTATCTGCTATCAAACACAAGTGTTGTCAGCCTGTTATTCGGGGGCATTGCTTTTTACTATTGGACTGTAATTAACGTTACCATTAGTTTCGCGCCCAAAATTAATCTGCGTTCAAACTTAAATTTGCAAAGTCGGCGAAGCGCGGCGCGAAGCACTTTAAAAAAGGGAACTAGAAGCATAAACTAAAATTTGAACTCAGATAAATCGAGTAGTTTAGCGGCAGACTGTTTAACCTCGGCAGATGAAATCTTTACTCCTACAATCTCTTTTCGATGAGCAGGAAAGTCGCCCGCTGACAGTTTCCGAATTGAATGAGCAGGTGAAAACCGCGCTCGAAAGAAGTTTTGCGTCTGTGTGGATCGAGGCTGAAATCGTTAATTTTAAGGCGGCGAGTTCCGGGCATTGGTATTTCACGCTGCACGACGGCGATTCGCATCTGCGGGCGGCGTGTTATGTGAGAAACAATCTGCGGATTCGCTTTCAGCCGTTCGACGGTTTGCAAGTGCGTGTGCGCGGAAAGCTGTCGGTTTACCAGCCGAAAGGCGAATACCAGATGCTGGTCGAATCGCTGGAACCGGTCGGCGAAGGTGCGCTGAAAGTCGCGTTTGAGCAAATTAAATTAAAACTGCAAAAAGAAGGTTTATTTGACGAAGAACTTAAACGCGAGCTTCCTTTTTTTCCGCGCAGAGTCGGTGTCATAACATCGCCGAACGGCGCGGCGTTTCACGATATTCTGAATGTTTTATCGAGAAGAACGCGCACCGTCAACATCGTTCTGATTCCGACGCGCGTCCAGGGCGAAACGGCGGGCGAGGAAATTACCAACGCGATCAGGTCGGCGAATAATTTCAATCATAAAGCGCAGCCATCAGATAAAATTGATGTGCTGATCGTCGGGCGCGGCGGCGGTTCATCAGAAGATTTATGGGCGTTTAATGAGGAACGAGTGGCGCGGGCAATTCGCGCTTCGGAAATTCCGGTGATTTCCGCCGTCGGTCACGAAATTGATTTCACGATTGCCGATTTGGTCGCCGACCGCCGCGCACCGACACCGAGCGCGGCGGCGGAAATCGTCGCCGAGAGCGAAGACGGCATCGCCGATTTTTTATCGCGGAAAAGACAGGATTTATTCCAGTCTATCGGTTACAAACTGCTCGCCTCGCGTTCCGATTTGCAGGAACTCGCGCTGGCGGCGGTTTTCGCGGAATTTCCGCAGCAAATTAAAGATCGGCGATATGAAATCACCGACGCGACCGAAAGTTTGCGAAGTGCTTTTGACAAGCAGATAGGGAAAAACAAACAGCGTCTGGAAAGTTTGAATAATCGAATATCGCCTTTGCAGTTGGCTTCTAAATTGAATGAAAAGAAAACGCGGCTGGCACTTTTGCAGCAGAAGCAATCTTCGGCAGTCAAAGATATAATTAACGCGAAGGACGAGAATTTGAAAATCGGAATGGCTTCGCTCGATGCACTCTCGCCGCTCTCGGTTTTAAGTCGCGGCTTTTCAATCGTCGAGAATGCAGCGGGCGAGATTTTGCGTGATGCAGGAGAGATAAAGGAAAATGAGAACGTGAAAATTCGTCTGGCGCGTGGCACAATAAAAGCGAGAGTTTTAACAGTTAGCAGTTAGCAGTTAGCAGTTGGCAGTTGGGAACAATTGACAGATTAGCTTTACAAATTAAGTTAAAAATTAAAATCTTAACTTCAATCCAACTTCTGACTGCTAACTGATAACTGCTAACTGTTAACTGTAAAAGAGATGTCAAATTTTGTCGTAAATCTGAATGAGCCGCCGAAAGAATCCGCGCCGAAAAAGGCTGCCGCGCCAATGTTTTCGGAAAGTCAAACTGCGCCGAAAAAGCCGAATGTTTTTTTGAAGGTATTGAAAATTCTCGGTGCGCTGGTCATTTTGTTTCTCCTAGTCGGTGCGGTCGGCGGTTATTTTTACTGGAACAGTTTGAAGAAAACTCCGCAGTATTCGCTCGCGCTGCTGGTTGATGCGGCGCGGCGCGACGACCAGAAAGCGATTGACGAACTGGTTGATACCGATGCGGTCGTTGACGATTTTATGCCGCAGATTACCGACAAAGCGGTTGAGCTTTACGGGCGTGGATTGGCTCCGGCGACTATCCAGAAAATGGCGCAGGTCGCCGCGCCGCTGTTGCCCGCCGTCAAGCAACGCGCCCGCGCCGAAGTTCCGAATTTAATCCGCGAAAAAACAAAAGCATTTGAAAACATTCCTTTCTGGGCGATTGCCGTCGGCGCGGAGAGGTATTTAGAAATTATCAATGAGGTAGATAAATCATTTGTCAAAAGCAAAATTCAGGAACGCCCGCTCGAAGTCGTTTTGAAACGGCAAGGCGAACGCTGGCAGGTGATTGCGGTTAGAGACGAAGTTTTAGCACGGCGGATTGCCGAAAAAATCGGGCAGGATTTAATCGTCGGCGCGAAAAACGGCGGCGTGAGAAAGGCGGGCGAGCAACTCGGTGTTTCAAATCTGGAGGAAGTATTGAAAAAAGCCGACGGCATTTTTAAGTAATTTATGGCTGAGAAGAAACCGACTTTTGAGACATCACTCAAAGAACTAGAGAAAATCGTTCGGCGATTGGAAGAGGGCGAATCGTCGCTCGAAGACAGTTTGAAGTTGTTTGAGGACGGCGTGAAACTGTCGCGCGAATGTCAGGAACGGCTCAATCAAGCCGAGCGGCGCATCGAAGTTTTATTAAAAGATGAAAACGGCGATTCGCAGCTCGAAGTTCTCAAAACCGAAGATTTGCGCGAAGAACGTGCGCCAAAAGTTAAAAAAAGAATCGTTTTTGGTGATGACGATGAAGAATCGCCGTTTTAATCGGGCGATACCAAAAGATGGAAAAGCAGCGCAATAAATCGAGATTCTCGATTTATTGCGCTGCGTGAATTTAAAAAACCGGCAAATTATTTGCCGGTTTTAGCTTTCTTACCGGTCGCGGTTTTTTTATTCGGAACCGAAGATTTATTTTTCGCGGTCGAACCTGCGGATTTTAATTTGGCGGCTTCAGCCTGAACTTTGCCGCTGATTCCAGCTACTTTCGATCCGGCGCCAATAGCTCCGGTGACGGCTCCGGTGACGGCTCCGGTGACGGCTCCGATGGCGGCTCCGATGGCGGCTCCGATGGCGGCACCTTTAACTACTTCCGTCAAAGCATCAGTCGCAGTGTTGACAATGCTTTTCGCGGAAGAGCTACTTTTTTTTTGCGGGAGCTTTCTTTGCCGGAGCAGCGGCTTTTTTCGCGGGAACCGCCTTTTTTGCTGGAGCGGAAGTCACGCTGGCTTTCGCCGCCGGTTTTGCTGCCGGTTTTTCAGCGATTGCTTTTGCCGTTGGTTTCGCCGGTGCTTTACCCGCTGTTGCTTTGGGAGCCGCTTTCGCTACTGGTTTGGAAGCCGCTAGAGCCGCTTTCTTAGCCGGAGCCGCTTTGCTCGCCGCCGTTTTTTTAGTAGTGTCCGCCGCTTTCGCAGCACCTTTTGCTGGTGTTTTTGTAACCATCTATTTCTCCTTGAAATTTGTCGAATAAACTTCTTAAAAACGTGTTAAAACAAACTTAAGCAGGTATGAATAAGTTTTGTAACATAATGCAGAAGCCCGCACGAAGTAAGGGCGAACCACACACTTACTTCGTGCGTGTTTCCGCAAAGCCATTATGTTACAAAATATATTCTGACCTGCTTACGAAAGAATTTTTACGCGAATAAAGAGTATGTGTCAAGATGTCTATCAGCATATCGAATTATTTCGGCTAAAAATGCGATTAATCTCTCAAAAATTTGCTGAAGTTGTTCATTTCCGCAACTTTAAAGTCTTATATTGCCAGTGAGAATTTTATCAAAAAAGTGAGGTGTTTATTCGCATTACGAATTTTATTATTCCGCTGAGAGTGCGCGAAAAGCGTTGTTGAGTTTCTTATTTAATTTCGCATCTTTGATTGTCGTCCTTGTCAAAGTTTCAATATGCTGATTTATCGCTCGGCAAGCAACTAAAAATGCTCTCTGCCGAAAAGCAGAAAGCATTTTTTAAAACAAAGATAATTAAATACTATGAACGCTGAAGGCGGTCGGAACCGGCAATTTTAACCAGTTTGTTATAAACGCCGAGCAGTAAAAAAGGTGCAACCCATTGTCCGACAAAACGCGCTTCTTCTTTTTTT
>JAJAZE010000230.1 GCA_026785925.1 Pyrinomonadaceae bacterium | reverse complement strand
TGCCGCTTGCGCCGCTCGTGATTGTCAGCCAAGCGGCGTTGCTCGCCGCCGTCCACGCGCAGCCGTTTGCCGTCGTGACGCTCGCGCTGGCACTGCCGCCGGCTCCGGCGATTGTTTGCGAAGTCGGAGAAATCGAGTAAGAGCAAATTTCGTTGTCAAC
This sequence comes from Pyrinomonadaceae bacterium, assembly GCA_026785925.1. Taxonomy (GTDB): domain Bacteria; phylum Acidobacteriota; class Blastocatellia; order Pyrinomonadales; family Pyrinomonadaceae. Next base: position 8,417 of record JAJAZE010000230.1, on the reverse strand, counting down.
AATCGTCAATATCGCCGTGTTCGGCGAACCGAGCGTTGCACCGCCCGTCGGACTGCTCAAAGTCAGATTGACGGTTTCATCGCCTTCTAACAGATTGTCGTCGAGAATCGGGACGGTGAAAGTTTTGCTGCCCGCTTCGCCGGCGTTCCAACTGAGTGCGCCGTTGGTCGCGGTGTAATCGCTGCCCGCCGTCGCCGTGCCGTTCGAGGTCGCGTAATTCACGCCGACCGCGCCGTCGCTGCCGCCGGAGCGTGTGACGGTAATGGTTGCCGTGCCGCCGTTTTCATTCGCGCTGTAAGTCGCGCCGCTAAATTGTAATGCGCCCGCGGCGGTTGGCGCGGCTGACGGCGGGTAATGCCAGAAGCCGCTTTGAAAATTATATGTGCCGCCGAGTGAAACTTGTCCGGCGAAACCTTGTCCAATTGTATTGACGAGCGAATAAATATCGCCGCTCGTCAAGCCCGCGCCGAACGAAGCGGTTTGCTGTTCGGAATAAACGGGCGCGATGCCGCCGACCCATTCGGGTGCGGCTCCCGCCGTGACGGGAATTTGCGTTATATTGCCGCTGCCGTCCGCCGCGATTTTGTAGATTCCCGCCACGCCGTTGAGCTTGGCGGCGTTGATAATCGTCTGGTTGTCTTTTGTCCAAATCAGGCTGTAACTGAAGCCTTCGCCGTTCGGCGGATTAATAAAAGTAAGCTGCGTTCTATTCGCGCCGTTTGGTTCAATTGTGAACAAATTAGTGAAAAAATACGGTTCGCCGCCGCGATTCGGCGGAAAAGCCGCGAAAGCAATTTTCTGCCCGTCGTTTGACCACGACGGACTTAAATCGCGTCCGATGGTGTTGGGAATTTTTTGGCGGTTGAGCAAAGTGTCGTAATTCAATGTGTAAAGTCCGCCGTCGGCATTGTCGAGAAAATTCTGCACGAGTAGCAAATTGTCCGAGCCGCGCACCACCGGATGTCCGCCGCCGCGAATCGGGTCTAAATTCGGGATGTTGGCGCAGACTTTGTTCGTTCCGTCCAGGTTCATCCGGCAAATGCCCGCGCCGTCGCTGAAAACTATTTGATTTCCCGCGCGATTGGTTTCGGGCGAGAAAAAATGTCCTAACGAGGTTTGAAAGTTCAGGGCGATTTGCGTTTCGGTGCGCCTCGCCAAATCACGAATCCACCATTCCGGCGCAATGCCGAACGGCGAACAAAGCGAACTGCTGCTAAAACGCTTGAAAAGGAGAAAACGTCCGTCGGGCGAGATGCGCGGGTGAAAGCCGAGCGTGATAAAACGGTCGTTCGAGCCGTCCTGCCCGACCGCCCAGACCGCGCCCGTGTCGCAGTTTCCGCCCAGCACGGTCGCCGCGCGGCTGTAAATTAGTTCTCCGGGCTTCAAAATTTGCGCCGAAGCGATTGCGGGCGAAAACCAGACAAACGCCGTCGCCGACATTATCAGCCAAAACAGCCGTCGCGTATTTTTATCGAAAGTATTCATAAATCTCCTTTTAATAGACAATCAAGTAAAACGGCAAGTGCGCTTCGTTCGGGTCTTGCGTGGTCAGACAAATCGTATTATTGTTCGTCCGCTGTTGCCGATGTTTTTGACTACATCCGGGCAATTCCGGTTTCCATCAGCTTTGCTCCGGCATTCCTTAATTCCCGCCGCAAATCTTGATTGGCGGCGAGTGCCGCTTTTTGTTCAAAGACCGCGCCCGTGATAATCAATTCCAAACCTGATAAACGGTCGTCCGTGTCGGATTTCGGCTTTGGCGGAATCTTGATTTTGATCGGTTTGGGGCAAAGGTCGTCAACGAATCGGCTCAGATAACCGCTGACAATGATAATTCCGCGTTCTTCGCCCGTCTGATTCATCGCGTCGGCGATTTCCTGCATCAGTGCGGCGCGGTCAATCACTTCTTGAGCAAAAGCGGCGAGAAAAGCCGCTCGCGGCGGCAAGGGCTGTGGATTAAGTTCAGCCGCCGCCAAATTTCTCCTTTGCAAAACATAAAAGCGTCTCGAAGGTTTTTGCTTTTCTTCGCCGCCAAACTTGTTAATTAATTTGCTGAATGTTTGCGGCATTAATTCTTTTCTCACAACGCGCCAATGCGTTAGTAAAGAATAATCATAAAAGGACCGGGAACGGTGACGTTATTCTGGTTTTTCAGGAAAACTATCATTATGTTCGGCAACGAAACACGAGTTTCAAACGTAGCGGAAATACTCGCACTCTGAATGTTATATGGCGTAATGGTAATAAATCGGTTATTTACTGCAAAGCCGAAATTGACATCATAGACTCCGTTATTAAGCCCAACAATGGAAAAGCCGCAGTTTCCGGTTGAAACATTTGTGATGCCGTTGTAGCAGCGAGTAATTATCCCGTTTACGCCGACATAAATCATCGCCTTGACCAAACCGTTAGCGGTAATTGGCTGCGTGATGTTACTCACGCTAACTGTGCCGTTAAAGGTTTTGTTGCCTTCAATTATCTGGTCGGTGGTAAGGTTAACGAAGTTTTGCGTTGCCGAACCTGTTCCTCCGTTTTCAATCGCGACTATTCCGGTAATGTTTCCAGCAGTTGCCGCAGTAAGGACAGTTCCTGTAACCTTACCGCCGTCTAACGAGGCAATTTGTGAATTTGAAACACATTCAGCACAAACGATTGATAAACTATCGGCAGTTGTCGCATTCGCCGCCCGCACCGCAAACGGGACAAGCGTAAGTCGCTGGCGCGGTCCTAAAATCGTGAAAGCGTTCGCGCTGTTCGCGGGTTTGACACCGATTTCGATAAAAATCGCGTTCGGGTTATTAAAAGCCGTCGCGCCGAAATCGAGCGTGACGCTGAACACGCCGTTTATCACCGTCGTGTTCGGACGCGCCGCGACGGTTGTGCCGGTGATTAGATTGCCGCCCGTAATCGCGTCATACAGCCGAAACTGCAAATCGTAACTGCCGTTCGCCGCATTTGTCCCGTCATTCAAACGACCCTGAAAGTTAAAGCCCGTGCCTTGTCCGAAAGCCGCGCTTGCTGTCAAAGCGGCGAATACCAGACCGATAAAGATGCGCTGCAAAACAGATTTTCCCGACATCATAATTTCTCACCTCAAATTGTATTGAAAATTGAACATTCCGATCTTCACTCAATCCGGGCGGACAATGTAACTACGAATATATGCGGGTAAAAAAATCCTGTTTCAGACGATTTGTTCGCGCAGAGCTTTGGCGACAGCTTCGGATTTTGAGTGGACTTGGAGTTTTTCATAGACGTTGCGGAGGTGAAACGAAACGGTGTGAATGCTGATTTCGAGTTGGTAAGCGGCGGTTTTATAGCTGTGTCCTTCAATCAGCATTTTGAGCAGTTCCTTTTCCTGCGGCGTTAAATGATACTCAGAGTTTTTTGGCGGCGTGAAATTTTGAAACAGAGTGATAACGCGCCGCGCCACTTCCGGCGACATCGGCGCACCGCCCGCCATTACTTCGCGCAAAGATTCGAGCAGACGCGCCGGCTGCGTGTTTTTGAGCAGATAACCGCAAGCACCGGCGCAGAGCGCGTCGAAAATTCGCTCGTCGTCGTCATAAACCGTCAGGGCGATAAAAGGCAGGTCGGGAAATTTTGTGTGCAAAATTTTAATGCCCGCGATGCCGTCCATTCCCGGCAAGCCGATGTCGGTCAAAACCACATCGGGCGGCTCAGAACTCAAATTCGCAATCGCGTCTTCCATCGAGCGAAAGCGTCCGACACAGGAAAAGCCGTTCGTGCCGTTAATCAGCATTGCCAAACCTTCGCGCACTTCGCGCAAATCTTCGATAATAGCGACTTTGATAGCGGCAGTCGGCGGCGGTTGATTATTTGAAATTCCCGGCATCATTTCGATCATTGTTAAACGAGTGTAAGCCTAATCGTTCGCTTTGTCGCCCTGCCGGAGTATGCAGGCAGCGAGATTTAACGCCACGACCACGCGGCGGATTTTAGTTTGAGATGCAGAACGATTTTTGTTCCGGCACCTTCGAGCGACTCGATTTCCAATCGTCCGGCGCAATCTGCGGCGCGTTTTTTGATGTTCAGCAAACCGTTGCCGTCGTATTCTTGCGCCGTGTCAAAACCGTCGCCGTCGTCGCCGATTTGCAAAACCAATTCTTTCTCTATCAAACGAAAATCAATTTTGACGGCGGCGGCGTTTGAATGACGCACGATGTTGTTGACCGATTCCTTAAAAATCAGATAGACGTTGCGCCTGATGTTGGCATCGAGTCTCAAATCCGGCGCGGGCGTGGGCGCGTCAAATTCCAGATTGATGCTGCGCTGTTCCAAAATTTCTTCGGCGTATTGCCGCATTCGGCGCGTCAAACCGATCAAACTGTCTTTTTTCGGATTGATTGCCCAGACAATATCGCCCATCGCCGAAACCGATTCACGCGAAATTTCGGCGACCGAGCCTAACAGATTGTCTTTGCCGTTTGAACCGTTCACTCCCGAATTTTGTCCTAGTCTTTGCTGTGCGACTTCGCTCAAAATGGCGATTTTAGTTAAATTTGCGCCGATGTCGTCGTGCAAATCGGTGGCGATGCGCGTCCGCATTCGTTCCATTTCGAGCAGCCGCGCCAGCCGGTTTCGATAAAAAAGATAAATTAAACCGGCGATTAAAACCGCAATCAAGACGAGAAACCACCGGCGTTGCCAAAGCGGTGCGGCGATTTTGAAACTGAGCGTCGCCGGATTTTGGCTGTAAATTCTATCGGCGGTGACGGCGCGGATTTCAAATTGATAATCGCCCGAACCGAGATTTGCAAAATTTATTGTGCGCTCATTGGTCTGCGTCCAATCCGCGTCGCCAAACCGATATTCGTATTTTAATTTTTCGCCCAGCGTCGCGCCCAATCCGACAAAATCAACGCTGATCTGCCGCCGGTCTGCATCGAGTTCGAGCGCGGAAATTTCGCGCTCACCCAAAATCGAAATATTCTGCGTCTCGCCGCCGATTCGCAATCCGATTATCAAAATATTCGGCGGTTTTCGCTGTCTTTTCGGTTCGGGTTGAAAACGCGCCACACCGTCGGTCGTCCCAAACCACAACGCGCCCGTTCGGTCGCAGTGAGCCATTTGCGGGTAACTGTTCGGCAATCCGTCGGCGGTCGTAAAATTTTCTATCTGTCCGCTTTCAGGCGTTAAGCGGTCGAGTCCGCGAGCAGTGCAGGCGTAAATTCGCCCGAATTCGTCTTGCGTTACGCAAACCGCGCCCGAAGTCGAAAGTCCTTCGGTGATTGAATAGCGCGTAAAATTTAATTGTTCGGCGTTCACATCATCCAATCGCAGCAAACCCGAAACCGAATTGGCAAGCCATAAATGTCCTTTGCCGTCAACGAATAAATCCTGCATGATGCCCGGCATTACGCCGTCCGCTTCGGTAAAAATCCTAAATTGTCCGTTGCGGTAACGAATCAGCGAAGGTGCGCTGGTTTCGCCGCCCGTGCTAATCCAAAGATTTCCCGCCGTGTCTTCGACAAACGCCCAACCGAGCCGGTCTTTGCCGAAAAAATCCAAATCCTTCGTGTGATCGTGCCAGACGTTTTTCGTTTTTTCCCAACGCCAAAAACCGCTTTTCGTGCCGGTCGTCGCACACCAAAAATCGCCGTGTGAATCTTCAAAAAGCCGGAAAATTTCGATTCTTTCGGCGACGGGGGCAAATCTTTGCGGCGTGATTTTCGATAAATCTTCAAATAGAGCGGTTCGCGGAAAACCATAAAGTCCGTTGCCGGTCGGAAACCACCAATCACCCGCCCGGTCTTGCCGGACCGTTTGCTTCGTTCCCCAACCGAAATAACCTATTTCAGGCGGGAAATTCGGTTTGACCAAATCGAATGTTTCGCCGTTAAAACGGCTGATGTTGCGCGTCTCGCCGCTGTTGGATGTCGCAAAAAGCTCGCCCGCCGAATTTTCAAAAATCGAATTGATAAAGGTGCTTTCCACACCGTCGGTTTCCGAGTATGTCGTAAAACCGTAACGCGCCAGTTTTTTCGCCCCGCAGCGTGTTCCCATCCAGAGATTGCCGTCTTTGTCTTCGGTTAAAGCCCAAATGTCCGAATCGCAAATATCGTTTTTTGCGGTGTAAGTTTTGCAAACCGAATTGCCGCCGTCGCCTTGCCAACGGCATAATCCGCGAATTGTTGCCACCCAAACTTGTCCGTCACTCGATTGATGCAGAGCCGTAATCCAATCGGCGGGCAAACCGTCTTTGGTGGTAAAAATACGCTCGACAATTTTTTGGTTCTTTTCCGGCGAATTTACGAGCAGAGATAAACCCGCTCCGAGTCCGGCACGCATTCCCACCCAAATCCGTCCGTTTTTATCTTCGAGCAAAGATTCGATATTGTTGCCGGGCAAACCGTTTTCCATCATAAATCGTTCGGCTTGTCCGTCGGGCAAAAGCCGAATCAATCCGTTGAGATTCGTACCAATCCACAACGCGCCGCGCCGGTCTTTGATAATTGAAGTAATCTCCGGCGTTTCGGTCAGCGGTTTGCCCAAATCAACCGATTCGAGTTCAAAATCTCCGTTTCTCTCCACCAAACGATAAAGTCCGTCATTCGTTCCGGCGAATATTTGACCGTTTTCATCTTCAAACAGAACCAGAATCTTTTTGGCTTTAGGATTTTCCGGCAGATAGACGGAAAAAAGTAGATTACCTTGATTTTGATTTGCAGATTGCGGATTGCGGATTCCGGTCGGATTTAATTTAGCGAGTCCGGCATCGGTCGCCAGCCAGATTGTGCCGTTTTGCGTTTCGAGAAAATCGTTGACGCGGCGGTCAGGTAAACCATCGGCGGCAGCAAAATTCGTAAAAGCATAGCCGTCAAAACGCGAAACTCCGCCGGGCGTGCAAAACCACAAAAAACCACGCGAATCCTGTTTGATTTTATAAACATAATCGCGCAGCAGTCCGTCGGCGACGGTGTAGGTTTTTACCGGCAGCCGTTCGGCTTCGGCGATGACAGACAAAAATAAAACGAGCGTCGCCCAAGCCGCTGACGCGGCGGCTCGTTTGGAAAATCGTTTTTGCAACGCGCCGAGAAACATCTGGATTGCGTTTTGGGAAATTGATAAGCGAATTACAGCACTCGAATCGAATGTTGACAGGAAATTTTCACAAATACAATCCATCGGTTTTAACCGGTGCTTTGTATTTTTAATTTCGACGATTAAATTTCATCGTTCACTCAGAGTCCGAACTGCCGTCCGCAGTTCGGACTCTGAACGCTTGCTGATTAGATAACCGGAGACAATTATTCGATTCAGCAAATTTTAAGGAACAAACGCATTGGGAATCGGTTGGTCGGTTGCAAATCCCCATTGCGTCGCGCTAAAACCGGTGGTCGAATTGAGCGAATACCAGGTTCCGCTTGACGGGCGATAAACGGCGATGTCGGCTTTGCCGTCACCATCATAATCGGCGGGAATCGTAATGTCACTGCCGAAACCCCATTGCATCGCACTGAAACCGGCGGTTGTTTGCAGCAAATACCAGGTTCCGTTTGACGGACGATAAACCGCGATGTCGGTTTTACCATCGCCGTCATAATCTGCGGGAACGAGTTTGTCAGTTGAAAATCCGAACTGAGTTGCGCTGAAACCGGCAGTTGAATTGAGGAAATACCAGGTTCCGCTTGACGGACGGTAAACCGCGATGTCCGCTTTGCCGTCTCCGTCGTAGTCCGCCGCGACTGGTTTATCAGACGAGAAACCAAACTGTGTCGCACTAAAACCGGCGGTTGTTTGCAGCAGATACCACGTTCCGTTTGACGGACGATAAACAGCAATGTCGGCTTTGCCGTCGCCGTCATAATCTGCCGGAACGGGAATGTCAGTTGAAAATCCGAATTGAGTCGCGCTGAATCCTGTGGTTGAATTGAGAAAATACCAGGTTCCGTTCGACGGACGATAAATTGCGATGTCAGTTTTGCCGTCGCCGTCATAATCTGCCGGAACAATTTTGTCGGTCGAAAAACCGAACTGCGTCGCACTAAAACCGGCGGTTGTTTGCAGCAGATACCACGTTCCGTTTGACGGGCGATAAATCGCCACGTCCGCTCTGCGGTCGCCGTCGAAGTCGAACGGCGTTTTTCTGAATGTCGCCGATGCCGCTTGGTTGACGGTGAAAGTTTGTCCGGCGGCGGTGATCGTGCCGGTTCGCGCCGCGCCTGAATTGGCGGCGACGGTGAAAGTGACCGTGCCGTTTCCCATTCCGCTGCCGCCGGAATTGACGGTGATAAAACCGCTGTTGCTGACGGCGGCATAAACGCATCCGGCTTGGGTCGTGACGCTGATCGTATTGCCCGCGCCGCCGCTTGCGCCGATGTTCAAACTCGTCGGTGAGATTGAATAAGTGCAAACGTCGTCGTTTAAAATCGTTCCCGTGCCGACTCCGGCGG
>JAJAZE010000229.1 GCA_026785925.1 Pyrinomonadaceae bacterium | reverse complement strand
CTGGAGCGGTAAAATCACAAAACCGGCAAAAAACAAAAACGAAAAAGCTGTAACCGCAACCGTCCCCGCGCATTTTTTGCAAAAGGCAGATTACATAATCACGCTAAAAGGATTAACCAAAAACGGCGCATACGAATCAGTTGGCGATTACTCGTTCACAGTTAACCGCAAGTAATTTACGCCGAATTAAAATTAAAGCGAGCTGCTGAAAACCTTTCCCAAAGGCGTAAAGGATCTGCCCGACGAATTGCAGCCGCGTGAAATTTATCCGGCGACGAAAAACGGAAGGCGAAAAATTCAATACATCGGCAAAACTGAAAGATTCGGCTTTAACTTTATTTTGACTGTTCAGGGTTTTATTTATGGGCAAAGGTGGTTTATGCGTGGCAAAAACGAGGCGAGCGAATCGTAATTCCTGTGACACGCGGCAAGTCGCAAAATGTCTTAAGTTTTATGTGGCATCAGTGCCGGAAGTTTGAATCTTTTGTGTTTGAAGGTTCGATAGATTCGAATATTGTCATTAATTGTTTTGACTTGATTGCCCAAAGTATCGGACGCGAAACAGTGGTCGTCATTGATAATGCGCCAATCCATCGAAGCGAAGAATTTGCAGAGAAAATTCAAGAGTGGGAAAAACTTGGTTTGAAAGTTTATTTTCTGCCGACCTACTGTCCTAGTTTAAACAAACAAACGTCCAAATGTTATGGGAAAAGATAAAATATGATTGGCTGAGTTGGGAAGGATATAAGCAGGTCAGAATATATTTTGTAACATAATGGCTTTGCGGAAACACGCATTAAGTAAGTGTGTGGTTCGCCCTTACTTCGTGCGGGCTTCTGCATTATGTTACAAAACTTATTCATACCTGCTTAGTTCCTACAAAAACTTGTGCGAAGAACTCGATAGAGTTCTCTCCCAAATCGGCTCAAAATACCTGATAACTTGTCCTCAGGTGCTTACTTATTATATAAAACCGACTGAACAAGTTCATTGGCAGTTAATACAATGCAGCCGATAATATTGGACTGTGCCAGTATCATTTCTCTCTATTTCAAATATCGAATTTGCTTGAAATAGGGCAAAATTGCTTTCAGCAAATTCAATTTTAATTCGTTCACCGCCTTCAAGATCAAAATCAACATCTCCATTCTTCATAGGAACATCTATTTCATATAATATCTGTTCTTCGGAACGAATGACTTTATTATCCTTCAGAAAAAACCATTTTCTTGAATAATAAGGCGATGCTGAAGAAAACTCTTCTCCGATAAGCGCACTAATTACCTCAGGCTCAACGGGTATATCAAAGAATATAAACTTGTCCCAAGAAAAATCCGTCGCATCTTTGAGTTGAATTTTACAGGGTTGCTTTTCCTGGCAGTTTCTCTGGATATATGAGCTGATTTGGTTGTTAAGCGGTTCGTTATATCGCCTGCCGTAAGAACACAACAAGCTGATACTCAGAAGAATAAAAAAAAATGATTTCATTTTTTAGGCTTTTACAAAGAAAATTTCCAATTCTTTTTAAAACTATTCGTAACTGAGAGCCTCAACCGCGTCGAGCCGCGCCGCCCGCAGAGCCGGGTAAAGTGCGCCGACGGCTCCGCCGATGAGTCCGACGACGAAGACGATTGCCAACACCAGCGGGCTGATTTCAACTTCCAGAGTCGTCAGTCTCGTCAATACGAACCGCAAAATTATCGTCAGTAAAATTCCGCCAACGATGCCGCAGAAACTAATCAAAAGTGCTTCCTGCGCGATAATCCAGGCGATGGAAGCATTCGGCATTCCCAAAGATTTCATAATCCCGATTTGTCTGGTGCGTTCGGTGACGGTCGTATACATCGTCAGCAAAATAACGAGCGCGGAGATAATCGCCGCGACACCGATAAAGATATTTAAAAAAATGTTCAGCGCGGGAATGCCCTGCATATAAAGTTCTTCAAGGTCTTTGGTGAGTAAAACCTGATTGTCGGAGAAAGTTTTGTGCAATGCTTCAGCGACTTTTTCGGGCGCGTAACCGTCTTTGACTTTGATTAAAAACGCCGACGCTTTGCCTTCGCCGCCGAGTTGATTCTGCATGGTTTGAAGCGGAATTTTCAAACGCGCTCCGGCTGCCGGTTCGTATGTTCCGACGATTTTAAAATCGCGCTCGTAAAGTCTCAGCGTGTCGCCAACTTTGAAATTCTTTTGCCGCTGCCAGCCGGTATCAATAATGGCGACATCGCCGCCGACGGGAAGTTTTTGTCCTTCGATAATGGATAAACCGACGACGCTCGCGTATTCGTCGTAATTTACGCCGTCAACCAAACGGCTGCCGGAATTGTTATCGTCGGTTGAAACCGCATTTTGGGCAATCGGAACGACGATTTTCACGCCTTCGATTTTCCCGATGTCTTTTGCCAGCGAGACGGGCAGGCGAAACGCTTCCGAGCCGCTCAAACCTAGAGTTCCCGAAGCGCGAAACATAATTTCCGCGCCGATGTTCGCCTCGCGCGTCGCCCGCTCGCGCATCGTGCCGTTCGATAAACCAACGGTGAAAACTATCAGCAAAACGCCGACGGCAATACCGAAAATGCTGACGATTGTTCGCGCCGGACGATGCAGCATATTTGAAAAGACGAGATTAGTCATACTATTTCAATTACGAATTTCAAATTACGAATTACGAATTGAAGAAATAAATCCGACATTCGTAATTCGTAATTCGTATTATTGCGATTTCGTTTGCGCCGCCGAATTCGTATTTGCGCTTGCCGTTTGGTTCTGCGTGGTCGCTTGATTTTTGATTTCTTCTGCCGATTTCCAACCGGCTTTTTTTAATAGATCAATCGCAAAACCAATCGGAATCGCCATATTTGCCGCCGTGCTTTCGGTGAACACGCCGAAATTAACGCCGATAACTTTGCCGGTTTGACCGAAAAGCGGTGCGCCGGAGCCGCCTTCAGCAGTTTTCGCGTCGTGGACGATGCGGCGCGTGTCCAAATCGGTAATCGCGCCCTGCGTCGTCAGCGGCACGATTTTGCGCGACTGCGCCAGAAAATTTATCAAAGCCTGCCGCGAACCGCCGAATTTTGAATTGATTGACTTGGCTTCCGCGTCGTCAACCATCGCCAGCAAGCGGTCGGGTCCGTTCGGATAACCCATCGTGACGACGGTTTTGCCGACCGATGCGACATCCGAATCAACTTCGAGCGGCAGCACCGGAATGTCCGGCGAAACCGCGTCGGCATCAATTGCCACAATCGCCAAATCTTCACGACCGCCTAATTGTTTAACCTTAATCGGGAACGGCTGCGGGAAAGTCGGGAAATAAATAACCAGTCTTTTGACGCGCGCGCGCCCGTTCGCGTCCTTCATCATCTGTTTGACCAAATCGTCTTCTTCCCACGGCTGGACGACGTGGCGGTTGGTGACGACATAACCGCCGCCGACGTGAAAGCCGGTTCCGATAAAATCATATTCGACCGGACTGCCGCCGCCTTCGGTCGTCAAAGCCATCTGCGTCGGCGGATTCATTCCTTCTTCGGTCGCCGGTTCGGACGGTTCATACGGACTCGGCTGGAATGTCTGCGGGTCTGGATAACGAAGAGTTTTGCCGGTTTTTTTATCAACCAAATCATAAACACCGACGATCAAACATACGCCGTTGCCGTATTCGACGCGCAGATTCGGCGCGAGCGAAACGGTTTTGATAATGGCTTTGTTCGATTTATCAATCAATCCGAGCTGCTCGTTATTCTGCACGAGCTGCTCTTGCAGTTGACGCACGACGGCGGCTTGCTGTTCGGCAAGTTCGCGCGTTTTTTGCAGTTCGGTGTTGTAAGACAAACCGAGATAGAAAATTCCGCCCAAAGAAGCGACGACGATCACCAGCACGATAATTTTCGTCGTCCAATGAATTTCGCGTGAAAGCTCACGGACGAATTCGCGCAGAAACGCTTTGGCATCGTCAGGTTTCGGCGAAACGGCTGATTCGAGCGCGGCTGATTCGATAAATTGCGCGATGTGCGGCTCGCGGTTCGTCGTAATCAGCGAAGATTTTGAGGCGAGCGAGAAAAACGAAAAAGAAATGTCGTTTGCCGGAACCGCAATCGTGTCGCCGTCTTTAACCGCGGCAAAACGCCGGATCGGTTTGCCGTTAAAAGCCAGATTTAAGGATTCATTGAAATTGATGACGCGATAAACGCCGTCGGCATATTCGAGTTCGAGCCAGATGCTTTTAGCGGAAACCTTTTCGTTGTGAATCTGCAAATCGCACGTTTCATCCGAGCCGAAGCGGATATTTTCTTCGGAAAAAAACTCCGTGCGTTTTTCCGCGCCGACTGAAACGTGAATTATTAAACCGACTGGCATATAAATTTAAAGTGAGACGACGAATGCAAATTCGCGCAAAACAAACTTTACCACAAATGATGACTCGACTGTTCTTTTGATGAATCAAACGCCGCTTTCAGTTGATAGAAATTTCGCTGACCGGGAATTGAGATCGTAAAAAATTTAAACGGCGAAACGGCGCGAAATTTAGTTACTCCATTTCGCGCCGCTTTTCCTTTGAACTATCGAGATAATTCCGATTATTTTCGACCGGCAAAAACTTTGACCAAATCAACATAAAGTTGCGGCGCAGTAATCAGGTCTTGAACAGTTTCGAGTTTGGTTGATTTGGCTGGCGGAATTTTGGCAGTTTCGGCGGCAGTTTTTTTCGGCGCGGTGTTGCCCGCCAAAATTTTCTCGATGATTTGCGGAGCTTTTCTAATCAAACCGGCGACTTTCTTTTTCTCGAACTTGAAAGTCATCGAGGCTTGGACGGCTTTAAACGAATTGAACAAATCATAAAACAAATCTTTGCCGACCAGATAACCCGCGATTTCAAACGTGTCGTCCACGCTTCGATTCTTTTCCGTTTCCGCCGAATCTTCGGGCAGTTCCAAACCGCCGACGGTATCTCTAAAAAATCCCAAAGACATCGTTATATCATTGGTCGCGCCGCCATTTGAATCGTAGTTCATCGAACCGTAAAAGCTGATGTCTCTGGCAAATTTGTTCATCACCGAAGTTGCCAAGTCGCCGCTCTTATTTTGCCCTTCGTTTTTCGTCGCTTCCGAATAAACTCGGCGGGCGATGGTGGAATTCATCGCAAAAGCGCACAGTGAATTTTTTGATGAGCCGAGCATTTCGACGACTTTTTGATTTTTGTAGCCCGCGTCGCGTTTGAGAAACGGCGTGATGGTTTTTTCAAAGCCGATCACCATCGTCTTTTCATCCAAAAAACCGACGGCGACATTCGGAGTTTTCTTCTTCGGAATCGGTGCGGTTTCATCCGTTTTGGCTTCGGCGGGCGGCGCGTCGTCGAGTTTATCAATATCGAAAATCAGCATTCGCCGGTTGTTAACGGTTTCTTCGCGCTGCGCCGTTTTTAATAGTTCGTTAAAAGTTTTGGACTTTTTCTTATCAGTTGGAAGCGTCTCGACGGATTCCAGCGGGCTGACAAAATTCATTTCAAGATTCGCAGTCAATTCTTCTGATTTAGACTCCAAATTAGATTTGAGATTGTCCAGATTTTCCGCAAGTGAATTTAATGCTTGATTTCTTTTTGCCGCCGCCGTCGGCAGTTTTTTCAAACCGTCCGCCGCTTTGTCCAACGCCAAACTTATCTCCGCGTCCAACGCGGAATTGATGTCCGCAGTTAAAGTCGCATCGGAGGCTGCCGTCATTTGATCGGCGGACTGCACTGCGCCAAACATCGCGGGATCAAGCAAACCGAGCAGCGCGTCGAGTTTTTGCGCGTTTTGGTGTTTTTTTTCGTAAGCGGGATAAATATCTTTTGATTCCTTCAAAATCGCGCCGAGTTTAGCGGCGTTTTGCGGATCGTCAACCGTCACGCTGTTCCACCGGTTCAGCAAATTGATCGAAACATCACGATAATTTTTCGCGTCAACATCGGCTTTCAAAAGAGCCGTATAATTGTTCAGTTCAGCAACTATCTGTTGATTCTTTTCACGCAGATTATTGGTCGCCGTGCGAGTCGCCGGAGATTTCGGCAGAGCGTTTAAAGTCGTCTCTATTTCCCGCGTTTTTGTCAAAAACTCTTCAAACTTTTGATTTGCCGCCGCTATTTTTTCGGGCGCGGCGTTTTCCGTCTTGAAATCTCTGAACTTTTTGAACGCATCCATATACCGGCGCGACGGCGATTGCGCTTCCTTGAAAGCGATGATGACATCAATCCGCCGGCTCCAGGTGTCGAGCAAATTGCCGTTCGGGTTGGCGGTGCGGACAATCGCCGTAAACTCGGAATCGGCGAAAATATCTTTTGATTCAGCCGGCGGCAATTTGAAACCGACGGCAATTTGCCTGATTTCTCCCGGATTCATCCCAATTTGATTTTCTATCGTCTGCAGGAGATTTTTCAAATGTCCGATTTTTTTCGCGTCCTGATTTAAGAGACTCGGTGCGGCGACATTCAAAATCCGGTCGGCATCAATCGTCACGGCGACATCGGAATCGGGCAGCAGCGAAGCCATCGCAAGCATTTCGGCGTTGTCCGCCGCCATCGGCTGCGAAGTGGAAATCATCGCCTGCGAAAACAAAAGCGACACGAACAAAAGCGAAACATTGATTTTTTTCAGCATAAATAATTTTGTAGATTTTGATTTAGGGAAAACGCAGGATAGTTATAACACAATTTCGCCTGAGTTTATCGGGCGGAAGATCGAGTTTGGATTTAATTTTATATTTATCGCATTTCCTCTAGAAAATCTTTAGTTGCAACACAAAACGTCTAGAAAAAGAACCTGCGAGTGATGTCTTGCAGATTCTTTTTCTAGACGTTTTGATTGAAAGTTTAAGCGGACTTTGCTGCCGCTTCCATATCGGGCTTCCAGCGCAAAACCGGTTTTCGTGCGGCGGTTGCCTCGTCAAGCCGCCCGATGCGTGTCGTGTGCGGTGCGCCGGGGAAAATGTCCGGGTTTTCCTGCGCTTCTTTGGCAATGTCCTTCATCGCCTCGATAAACTGGTCTAAATCCTGTCTGCCGACTGATTCGGTCGGTTCGATCAACATCGCGCCTTCGACGACGAGCGGGAAATAAACCGTCATCGGGTGAAAGCCGTAATCAATCAAACGCTTGGCAATATCCAACGTGTGAACTCCTTTGCGCGATTGCTTTTTATGTGAAAAAACGACTTCGTGCATCGGGTCGGACGCAAACGGTTTGTCGTAGTCTTCGGTCAAATGATGGGCGACGTAGCGGGCGTTCAAAACCGCCGCTTCGGTCGCTTCGCGCAAACCTTCCGCGCCGTGCGTGTAAATATACGAAAGTGCGCGAATCATCATTCCGAAATTGCCGTAAAACGCTTTGACGCGCCCGATTGATGCCGGACGATTGAAATCCAGTTTATAAATTTCGCCGTCTTTGACGATGCGCGGAGTCGGCAGAAACGGTTCGAGTTCCGCCGT
>JAJAZE010000228.1 GCA_026785925.1 Pyrinomonadaceae bacterium | reverse complement strand
CAGCAAGAGCAGCAGGCGGCGGGAGCGTATCTGACGTGCTGACTTTATAAAATCGTCATATCTCAACCCCGGCTTCACCGCCGCCCGTGTTGACCGCCAAAGTTTGCGGCTTTAACCATCTTCTGTCAACATACAATCTCAGCCGTTGGGCATCTTTCTTGTTTCTACGACGCTTGCTTCTTGAAAACTTGAGTTTTGCGCCTTTTTTAGATTCAATATTATCGTGAGGTAAAAAGAAGAATGACTCAAACAGTTGAAAACTTGCTTGTCTCTTTCGAGTAACTAACCGAACTTGAAAAGCGCGATTTGGCTATCGAAGCCGAAGACACAGCCCGCGCCTCAATGACAGTAAGCGCGGCGACTCTAAAAGAGCCGCCAATCCCGCCTCCCGATACTGCTGCCAAATCTTCTGCGATTGCCGCAACTTCCACCCAACCTGCTTGCCCGCCGCTTTTTGCGTTTTGGCTTGCGCGGTTTTCAGCAAATACAAAAAACGCACACTCTTTTCACCTCGCGCCGCTTTCTGCTGTTTGAGAAGTTGTTAGAGTTTTTCGACTTTTTTGGTTATTATCTGTGCATAGTTTATTTGCTAAATATACGCATAAACTATCTTGAATTAGTATTAAATTACAGAGGACTTATGTTCCAACGCGCAGTCGTAAAGACGATATTCAAGAGAATAATTAACCCTTTTTGTATTCGCAGTAAAAGACAAGTCAGCAGAACCCAATATGAAACAAATAATTTTTTTAACTTTTTGCAGTTTGTTTTTTTCGGTTGGTATTTCAGCTCAAAAAACTGAAACATTCGACATCATTTCATTTAAGACTCCGAAAGGCTGGCAGAAAGAAGCCAGCCCGAATGCGGTTCAGCTTGGCGTTGAGGACAGCGCAGCCGGCGTTTCCTGCCTGATCACGATGTTTAAGCCGCTGCCCGGAAGCAATGATGCAAAGGTCAATTTTGAATCTGCTTGGGAAACCATTGTTAAAGAAACGGTCAGTGTTTCCGGCAAACCGCAGATGCAGCCGCCGATGAGCGAAAACGGCTGGACGGCGGAAAGCGGGCTTGCTCAATATGAAGCCGACGGTCAAAAAGGAATCGTTTTACTCGTTACTATAAGCGGTCAGGAGAAGATGGTGAATATCCTGACTCTAACCAATACCGATAAATATCAGCAGGAAATTGCCGCATTTCTGGAATCGGTTGATTTGCCGAAAATTAAAGTAGCCGCCGTCGAATCAAAAAACAAGCCGATTGAAATTATACAACCTGCGCGAAAAAGTAATTTTCAATTTTCCACTTCTAATTTTGATGACGGCTGGACAAGCACCGAGCAGGAAGATTGGGTTTCGGTCACCAAAGAAAGCAGCAAAGTGTTGATTCACTACCCGAATAAAGCGGCTGATAAATACAATTCGGTCGTGCTGGACGGATTGAAAAATGCGTGGGACGTATTGGCTGCGCCGAGATACAGTTCGGCTTCAAATATGCAGTTCAGACCGATTACCGGCTGGCAGTCCATTGAATTTGCCGAAGCCGAGATGGTCGAAAAAGGAACGGGCAAAGCGGTTTATGTGGTGTTGTTCAAGATGAATTATTCCAACGGCAGCGGCAGATATTTAGAGTTTATCACTCCTGATAAAAAAGCCTTTGAAGATGAATTCGGCGCGTATCAAGGAAAGACTTACGGTTGGGAGAAAATGGAAAAAATGGCGACATACAATAAATTCGCCGTCGCGCCGTCCGACCTGAAGGGCAAATGGACAAATAAGTTCTCCGGAATGATTCAATACGCCAACATTTACACGGGAGCCGATGCCGGTGCGAACACACAGGCTTCGGCTGAAAATTTTGAGTTCGGCGCGGGAAACACTTACAAATGGGATTTGGGCGTGGCGAGCGGGATGGTCGGCAATATCAAATTTCAAAGCGTCAAATCAAGCGGCAAGTTTTCCGTGCCGAATAATTGGCAGGTTACGTTTTCAAGCATCGAAGGCAAACCGCGCACTTATAACGCATCGTTCGCCGCCGTCAAAGGCGCAAGAATTTTATGGCTCGACGACACGGCGTTCGGAAAAGTTGAGTAGAAGCCATCTCAAAAACTATTTTTGAGATGGTTTCCAGAGCATTCAACAAATTAAAAATTGAGGTGACTTAAATTCCCATTTCTTACCCCGAAATGACATTTTACTAACTTGAAAAAGTTATGAATTCGATAAAAATTGCGTTGTTATTTGTGATCGGTTCGATTTTGTTTTCAAACTTTACTGTCGCCGAAGCCCAAATTTGCAGTGAAACGATGCTGGCGGCAAAATCGGGCGTGTGGAAAGCGTCGCCGTTAAAAGATTCGACGACCAACGTCAGTCCGGCTGATTTGACACGCGAAAAATCCGTGTTGGCAAATGTCCACAAAACAGTCGCGGCGAATTATACGC
Source organism: Pyrinomonadaceae bacterium (assembly GCA_026785925.1). Taxonomy (GTDB): domain Bacteria; phylum Acidobacteriota; class Blastocatellia; order Pyrinomonadales; family Pyrinomonadaceae. Next base: position 2,330 of record JAJAZE010000228.1, on the reverse strand, counting down.
CGACGGGTTTAGAGGCTCTTTACAGCAATTCTTTCGGCGGTGCGAATCCGTCCTCGGGTAAAAATTGGGCGGCGGATTATTACGTTTACAGTGTGTATCTGTTCGCTTTTCTGTGCGATCCGGCGAGTGCGGACAAATCGAAATCTTATACGGCGGTCGCCACCGCGACGACCTTAAATATTCACGTCAATTGGATTCCGCAGTTGGATACGCTTTACGCCGCCGAACTCGCCGATGACGATTTGCGCGGATATTTGAAAATGAAACGAATGCCGCAGAAAAAAAACGGTTTTTATTATTTCGGCGAAGATTTTCAAGGAGATCCGCGAGATAACATAAAGGTTCAAACGTGGTTGATTACTCACGACGACCAATTGCCGTTTAAATACGTCAGCCGCCGGGAATATCTGCTTTTAACGAAAAAGCGTTTGGAAAAGACGATTAGTGAAGATTCCACCGGAAAAGGTTTTTACGACCAATATCTGAATCGCATCAACAGTTCTTTAAACGAATCCGAAGCCGAATTGAGCAAACCGGCGATTTGTCGGTGGAACGACGAAGAACGGTTTGCAGGTTTTGTCGAAGAAGACACGAAAGGTTCGTTTATCGCCGTCAAACCTAACCCGGCGTATTACCGCAAAAATCTGCAAAAATCAGTTCCGCAGTTTTTCACGGTCGCGTTTAAGGTTGCCGGAAGCCAAAAAATTTATACTAATAATATGGAATCGCTGCAAAAAGCGTTTGATTTTAACGCGCTGAGAAATATGCTCGGCAAGTAATGAAAATATAAGCACCGCAATAAAATTAAATTTAATTGAAGCCGTGATTCTTAAAAAATTATGAAAAACTTAATACTTTTGGTCGTTTTCGTCTTAACAATTAATTTGTCCGCCCAAGCGCAGGAGCGTAAAACTGTTTCGGAGCCGCAGTATATTGTCGTTGACAGCAAAGACAATATTTTTGTGACGCGCAAATACGGGATGCTGAAAATTGCGCCGAACGGAACTGTCACCGACCTTTCAAAACAGGGTCCGGTCATCGGCGGAATGGATCGGATTTGGACAAACCTCATCATTGATTCCAAAGACAATCTCTATGCGACCGAAAACGGCGGAACCGCTGTTTACAAAATAACGGTTTCCGCCGATAACAAAGCTGAAGTAAAACTATTCGCCGGACAGCAATACGGTTATAAACTGGAAGACGGATCACTCGCCGCCGCCGGACTTAATCTGATTAATTTAATGACGATTGACAGCAAAGACAATATCTATGTCACCAGCAGCTACGAAAAGATAAAGGACGCTATCGGCAATAATTTTGTCACCGACGGTTATTTTTTAAGCGACCTAAACGGCTCTGCCCCAAAATACGATAAAAATTCCGCTCGTCGCTTCAGCGTCATCAGAAAAATCGCGGGCGGCGTGGTTTCAACCCTGAAAACACCTGACGGGAAGTTTATTCTGCCGCACGATATTTCAGCCATAACCACTGACGGTCAGGGAAATATTATTTATTCCGCCAACGGCTTTGCCCGGTTCATCGGAAAAATAGACCTCGCCGCCGGAGCGTTCGCCAGCATCGCCGGTCAGCCTTATAAAAGAAAATGGTGTCCGGTTTATACTCAGGGCGATGCCGGCAAAGCTGAGTTTGTTGACCCTGCTTCAGCCATTATCACCAATAAAAAGGGCGAGATATTATTTACAGACATCCGGCTGCACCGGATTATTAAAATCGCGGGCGGTAAAGTATCAACGCTGGCGGGAAATAATATCATTGACTCCTGTTCACAAAACATCGCCGGCAGAGCGCAGGAAGGCAATAAAGACGGGAACGCTTTAACGGCTCTGTTCAATTTTCCAAAAGGCATTGCATATGACAGCAAGGGAAATTTATATATCGCGGATATGAATAACCATTCGATCCGCAAGTTGTCGCCCGATGGAATGGTAACTACATTTGCGAAATAATAGATTCCTTCTCATCGCTAGTGCTTAGCTAAGGTATGATTATTAACGCAATGCCCAACCAATCAGCTATGAAAGAAGCAGTCAAGCACAAAGTTTGGTTGTCCCGCCGATTTTGCTGTCTGCGGCGGGCTGTCTTGATATTCGCCGGATGGCGTTACAAGTTTGCTGACAAAGAATTTTTGAATTGAACCGGAAATGTCGCCGATGATGCTTATTTCCAGTGACCTGTTTCAAAGTTTGAACTAGCTTCACTGTTACCGTGCAGCTATTGGAGACTTCAACTTAAAAGCTGGTCTATGGTCGTATCGGGTAATGGCATTGAATGACGGCTGCCTAACCATTGGATGAACTCGTCCGGTT
>JAJAZE010000227.1 GCA_026785925.1 Pyrinomonadaceae bacterium | reverse complement strand
ATTGATTCGTGAGCGATTTTTCGTGACGGCGTTTTTTTATTTGTCGTTCAGTATTTTAATCGGATTAGTCGGAGTCGCGGCGGGCGTTTGGCTGGGAAAGAAAATTTAACCGCCGATGTCTCCGATGAATGCGGTTAAATCACAAAAATCTGCGTTCATCTGCGTTCATCTGCGGTTAAATTCCTTCGCGCCTGTTCGACGATTTTCACGGCTTCTTCGGAAGTTTCCGCCAACGCCGTCAAATGTCCCATTTTGCGGGCGCGTCTGGCTTCCTGTTTGCCGTAAATATGAAGTTTGACGTTTGGATTTTCCAACGCGGCGGCGAAATCAGGTTCACCGTTTCCCCATAAATCGCCCAGCAGATTCGCCATCGCCGACGGTTTCAAATATTCGGTTGAGCCGAGCGGCAAACCGCAGACGGCGCGTAGTTGCTGCTCAAATTGACTGCAAACGCAGGCATCAATCGTCAGATGCCCGGAATTATGCGGGCGCGGGGCGAGTTCGTTGACCAACAGTTTTCCGGTGTTTGTCAGAAAAAACTCGACCGTCATCAAACCGACGACCGAAAGAGTTTCCAAAATTCCGCGTGTGATTTCAATCGCTTCGCTGCGGATTTTTTCGGAGACGAAGGCAGGCGCAAAGGAAACGTCTAGAATATGATTTTCGTGCGCGTTTTCGATCACGCCGTAGTGCGCGAAATTTCCCTGAAAATCTCGCGCCGCGACGACGGAAATTTCTTTTTGGTAATCTACAAACGCTTCTAAAACCGCTTCGTTCGCTTCGATTTGCGCGAACGCCGTTTCGCAGTCGGCGATTGATTTTATTTTCGCCTGACCCTTGCCGTCGTAACCGAAACCGGCGGTTTTCAAAATTGCCGGAACACCGATTTCAGCGGCGGCATTTCTCAATTCTTCGAGCGTTTTTATATGACGAAAAGCGGTGACGGGAAAGCCGTTCTGCGCGAGAAAAGTCTTTTCACGAAGTCGGTGCTGCGCGATGTGCAGAACTTCGCCGCGCGGGAAAACTTCAATGGACTGCGCGGCTCTTTCGACCGTTTCAAACGGCACGTTCTCAAACTCAAAGGTGACGACATCAACCGCTTTCGCAAATTTTTCCACTTCGCTTAAATCTTCGTAATCGGCGCACGTTTCAAAATCGGCGACCTGTCCGGTCGGCGTGTCGGATTCGGGCGAAAACGTATGAACCCGATAACCCATTTTCCGAGCTTCGATGGCGAACATTCGCCCCAATTGCCCGCTGCCGAAAACGCCGATAATCGCGTTTGGTGTGATTTGCTTCATAAAGAAAATAGCATACCCGCAAAATCGAATTTTGCCCACGAAACACACGAAAAGACACGAAAAATTTTATATTTATTTCGTGTCTTTCGTGTGTTTCGTGGATAGTGTTCGATGATTCAGTTCAAATCGAACAGCAAAAATTCGGTTTCGTCGGCGAGCGATTTGATTTCCAAAAGCCGCTCGTCACTGATCGCCGCGCCGTCGCTTCCGTGCAAAGTTTCGCCGTTTAACTCGACTTTTCCTTTGACGATTTGAATCCAGGCGTGACGATTTTCCGCTATTTTGTGCGAAACCGCTTCGCCGTTTGCCAAAATCGAACTGTAAAGCCGAACATCCTGATTAATCTTCACCGAGCCGTCATCGCCGCCGCGTGAAGCGACTAATTTCAGCTTGCCCGTTTTCGTTTCCGGCGCGAAATACGTTTGCTCGTAGCCGGGTTCTAAACCGTCTTTCTCCGGCAGAATCCAGATTTGATAAAGATGAACTTTTTCCGTTTCCAACGGATTGAATTCGCTGTGCCTGATTCCGGTTCCGGCGGTCATTCGCTGAACTTCGTGCGGGCGCAACACCTCGCTGCCGCCGGTTGAATCCTGATGCGCCAACTCGCCGCTCACGACGTATGTAATAATTTCCATATCGGCGTGTCCGTGCGTTCCGAAACCCTGATTTGCCGCCACATAATCTTCGTTAATCACGCGCAGATTGCGAAAACCCATAAACTT
>JAJAZE010000226.1 GCA_026785925.1 Pyrinomonadaceae bacterium | reverse complement strand
GCCGTGCCGTTTGTTTTGGGCATCGAGACGCTCGTTTATAATTACATTCGTTTCCATTCGTTCACCGATTTCGGCTACGCGCGAATTCCCGGCGTTTTGAGCGAGCCTTGGTATCGGCACGGCATTTTTTCGTTTTATTATATTCCGCAGAATTTCGTCGAGATGTTTTACACGCCCTGGAAGCGCGTCGCCGGATTTCCGTTTCTCGTGCCGAATGGTTTCGGCGGTTCGATTTGGTGGAGCAGCCCGTTTATTCTTTGTTCGCTCTATTTCGGAGCGCGAAATAAAATTCTCAAATACACGGCTTGGACGGCGATTTTCATTCTCACATTGCTGCTCTGGACGCACGGCAACACGGGCGGCTGGCAGTTTTCCTATCGTTACGCGATGATTCTGCTGCCGTGGCTGTTCGTGATTTTGCTGGAAAACGGTTCGGAGAAAATCACGCGGCTCGAACTGCTCGCTTATCTCTGGTCGTTCGCTCTAAACGCCTTTGCCACTTACCTTTTTTTCTGGACGGATTATGTCAAGCCTTAGTTTATGAGGTAGTCTCCTAAACTTGTGGTGCTGGAAAACGAGATTACTTTTCAGTGCCTCAACACAGTGTTTCAAAACTCCTTAAACGGATTATTTTTGAAATTTTGATTATGCAATGAGTCTTAAAAAAGTTTCAGTTTAGCTGACAGATATAAAGGTGAAGTATAAATTACTGTTGCGAACACGAGCGTTTGTGAGACAGTATTTCGACCCTAAGATTATTTCTTAATCGTTAGTTTCTGACATTTGTGGAGGGTAAAAGTTGCCTCATTAGAACTAATGGAACCACGCCAAACAGTTTTTTTACTGAAAATACTATTTAGAAACTGTCCGTAGCCAATATCAACTCGGTAATCTCCTTTCGTCTCGAAAAAATCGTCTTTCAGGGAAATGCGTTGAATCATCTGATAACTTTCATTTGGTTTCAATAATGCGTATTTGCCTTCGTAGTAAGGTCCTGAATCACTGATTCCGCTTCGATTACTGCTCGTTACTCGATTATTTTTGATTCTGATAACAGAAAATGAGGTCGTATATCCTATACCGTTTATATCAATCACTGCATCTTCGTCGCTGGTATTGCGAAGTTCGACCTTCAAATCAAGCGGTTCGCCGAAACAAATTTTTTCATTAACAGGCTCGATTTTTAAGGCGAGCGGCTCAAGGTCGTTCGTTGTCATCTGACCAGAAATAACGCAACAAAGCAGAGCATACAGAAATACTACAAATATGAGTTTCATAAATCCTTTGATGCACTAAACGAAAGGTTATATAACCGTTTCAAAAAAGGTCGTTTTTGACATAAAAACTAAGTATAGCATCTCAAGATTAGGACACTACCTTTGTGAGACAGTCGCCAACGACACTTGGCAGTCGGACGGCGGCAAAGTTAAACTGCTGACTGCCGCTGCCAACTGCGTCCGTCGCTATGCTTTTAGATTTAACGCCGCTTAAAACATCGCGCGATTACCGATTGTTATTTTTCGGTCAACTCGTCTCGTTTTTCGGTTCGATGATGTCATTCGTCGTCGTGCCGATACAAATGTATCAACTGACCGGCTCGAATTTGATGGTCGGGCTGATCGGGATCGCCGAATTCGTGCCGATGTTCACGCTGGCGTTTATCGGCGGCGCGTTGGCGGACGCGGTTGACCGGCGAAAAATGCTGCGGCTGACGGAAATCGGGCAGACGATGGTCACGGCAATTTTGTTGGGAAATTCCTTTCTGCCGCGCCCGCAAATCTGGGTTTTGTTCGTCTGCGTCGGCATTCACGCCGGACTTGCCGGTTTGCAGCGTCCGTCGTTTGAAGCGTTGATTCCGCGCATTGTGCCGCCCGAACAGATGACGGCGGTTGCCGCGCTGAATTCGCTGCGGTTCAATATCGGCGCGATTTTCAGCCCGATTCTGGCGGGCATAATTTTTTCAGGATTCGGGGCGCAAATCGCTTACGCCATTGATTTGCTGACGTTTATCGCTTCGCTCGCCGCCGTCTGGCTGATTCGCGCCGTGCCGCCCGCGCCGGATGCCGATCAGCCGAGTTTTAATTCGATCAAAAAAGGTTTTCGCTACGCCGTCGGTCGGCAGGATTTGCTCGGCACTTATCTGATTGACATCAACGCGATGCTTTTCGGAATGCCGATGGCACTTTTCCCGGCGATTGCCGCGATGTATAGCGGCAGTTCGGTCGGATTTTTTTATTCGGCGATTGCCGTCGGTGCGCTCGCCGCCAGTTTGACTTCCGGCTGGGCGGGCAAAGTTCACCGGCACGGTTTGGCGATCACTCTGGCGGCTGGTTTGTGGGGCGCGGCGATAATTTTATTCGGTTTGTCGGACAATCTTTATCTCGCGTTGTTTTTCTTAGCCGTCGCCGGATTTTTCGATATGATCAGCGGACTTTTTCGCGGCACGATCTGGAATCAAACGATTCCCAATCGCTTTCGCGGGCGGCTCGCCGGAATCGAGATGATAAGCTATTTAACGGGTCCGATGCTCGGCAGTGCCGAAGCCGGAATCGTCGCGCATTTTTTCAGCGTCAGGATTTCCATCGTATCGGGCGGCGTTTTAACCATCGTCGGCACGATAATTTTAGCGATGCTGTTGCCGAAATTTATCGCCTACGACGGGCGCGAAGGCATCAGACTGAAGGAACTTGAAGAGTTACAAGGAGCAAGCAAAAATGCCTTTGATTAAAAAAAGACAATTGGAAGTCTGGGCGCAGTTAAGCGGCGAAGAACGCGAGCGGTTTATCGAATCGCTGCCCGCGACGAAAGACGAAATCGAAGATTTATTCGATTATTTAGACGTGCGAATGCAGGAAGAATCGTGTGTTCACAACCTGCGTTTTACGATGCAGTTTTTGATGGAGCGGCGGCTCGATATGCCGAAAGTGATGAGTTGGCTCAACGAAAACGGCGGCTACTGCGACTGCGAAGTTTTACAGAACATCGAGCCGAATTGGTTTCTGGCATTCGATGAATAATGGAAAATGGAAAACGGAAAATTTGAGAACTTGTCTTAATTTTCCGTTTTCCATTTTCTATTTCAAAAGCATTCCAAGTATTTCACGCCCGCGCCGGTGTTGAAAATGACGACGTTTTCGTTTTCCCTGACCAAATCCTGTTCAATCATCACGCGCAAAGCGGGCAGACACGCCGCGCCTTCGGGAGCGCAGAATAAACCTTCCGCCGCGCCGATTTCTTTGACGGCGGCAATTAAATCTTCGTCGGAAACCGCGATTGCCGTGCCGTTTGATTTTCGCAAAGCGTCTAAAATTATAAAATCGCCGATGGCTTTCGGAACTCTTAAACCGGAGGCGACCGTGTGCGCGTTCGGAAATTCGGGGGCAAAAGCCTCGCCGTCGTGAAAGGCTTTGACAATCGGGGCGCAGCCGATTGATTGGACGGAAACCATTCGCGGACGCTTTCCGTCAATCCAGCCCATCGCTTCCATTTCGTCAAACGCTTTCCACATTCCGATCAAACCCGTGCCGCCGCCCGTCGGATATAAAATCACGTCGGGCAAAGTCCATCTAAATTGCTCGGCGAGTTCGTAACCCATCGTTTTTTTGCCTTCGGCGCGATACGGTTCTTTCAGAGTGGACATATCAAACCAGCCTTCCGCGTCTTTGCGTTCGGCGACGATTTTTCCGCAATCGGTAATTAAACCGTCAACTAAAGTCACATTCGCGCCGGTTTGCTCGCATTCGATAATGTTCGCTCGCGGCGTATCTTTCGGCATAAAAAGAAAAGTTTCTATTCCGGCGCGGGCGGCGTAAGCGGCAAGCGCACCGGCGGCATTTCCGGCGGACGGCGCGGCGACTTTTTTCACGCCCAATTCCTTCGCCATCGAAACCGCCGCCGACATTCCTCGCGCTTTGAAACTTTGCGTCGGATTAACCGATTCGTCTTTGATATAAAGATTTAATTTGATCGGCAAGGTCGCGGCGATTCTGTCGGTTTTCAAAAGCGGCGTAAAACCTTCGCCGAAAGAGACGACGTTTTCCGCGTTTTCAACCGGCAAAACTTCCGCGTATCGCCAGAGATTGGCGGCGCGAATTTTCAACGATTCTTTGGTTAAAGTTGCGGCGGCTTTCACTAAATCGTAACGAACGAGCAGCGGTTTTCCGCATTCGACGCAAAGATTTTGCAAAACATTCGCCCCGTGTTCTTTGTGACAATTGGCGCATTCGAGATGTGTTACGTTCATAAATTAAAAGATAAGCGAAATCTGGATGTTTAGCCAAGTCTGCTCAAAAAATAATTACCGCGCAAAAATACAATGAATCACCCAAAAATACTGGACAAGAAATTCCAAATTTTCTAAATTTTTCTCGCTTTGCTCATTCAAATCAGAACGGCTTTTTCGACGGGCAGCACAAAAATTATCCCGTCGCCTTTTTTGCCCGTGTGCGCCTGTGAACGGATTGCCTGGATAATTTGTTCGACAATCTCGTCGTTGCAGGCAATTTCGATGCGCTTTTTGTCCTTGAACGGATTGAGCGCATCGTAACTGTTTGTTCGCAAATACATCGCAAAATCCTCTTTTTACTGAAAAGAAACTGGTGAAACTAATAAACAGCCGTTGCCCGGTAAACCTTTGGAATCACCGGCGACTGAATGTCGCCGCGTTGCTCAAAATGTTTCTTTTCCATCAAAGATTTGTCCTTGTCAAATTTTCAAATCAGTTTCGCCCTTGCCGTGCGGGAGGGTGAAATCAAAGCGGCGCGGCAAAATTTTTTGCTGATAGCTGATGTATGATAGTGGCATTCAAGCGGTTTATTATGAGTAAAAATCTTTGGCGCAATCGAGACTATCTCCTTTTATTCGCCGCGCAAATCATATCCCTAACGGGTAGCGGTGTGACGACCGTCGGACTCGCGCTTTTCGCGTATCAATTGACGGGCGGACAGTCGGCGACCGCCGTGATCGGCAACGCGCTGTTTTTGCGAATCCTGGCGTTTCTGCTTTTTTCGCAGCCCGCCGGAGTTTTAGCCGACCGTTTCAACCGCAAATACATTCTGATCGCCGCCGACGTTCTGCGCTTTGTCCTGCTCGCTTTGTTTCCGTTTATCACCGAGATTTGGCAAGTTTATACGTTAATATTTTTGATAAACGCCGTGACCGCGTTTTTTACGCCGACGTTTGAAGCGAGCATCCCGGAGGTCGTCGGCGATGAACATTATGTCAAAGCTCTTTCGTATTCGCGCGTCGCCGTTGACATCGAAGCCGTCGCCGCGCCCGCCATCGCCGGACTTCTCGTCGTCTGGCTCGGCGTGCGCTGGGTTTTCTGGTTCGACGCTTTTACTTATCTCGTTTCGGCGGCTCTGGTCGTGTTCGCCGTCGTCCCCTTTGTCGCCAAAAAAGCCGTGCCGCTTTCGGTCAATGTTTTTCTCTCGGAAATTCAAACCGGAACGCGCATTCTGCTTCGAGAACCGTCACTCAGACAAGCGTTAATTTTAAGTTTCGCCGAAGCGACGGCTGGCGCGGCGGCGATTGTCGCCACGGTCGCCTATGTGCGCGACGCTTTGGAACGCGGCGACACGGCTTACGCTGTGGTGATGGCGGCACTCGGTTTGGGTTCGACCGTCGCGGCGATTCTCTTGGGACGCGCGACCGGACGCTACGAACAAGGCGCGGAATCGAAAGCCGTTCTGCACGGTCGGCGACACGCTTGGGCGCAGCGCGCATTGATTTTCGGCGGCGTGCTGCTCGGCGCGATTCTTCTGCCCGGATTTCTCGTTCCGCCGCTCTTTATTTTCGCCGTTTTATGGTTCTTAAACGGCGCGGGTCAGGCGTTAATCGCCATTCCTTCTTCAACCTTGCTCGCCGAACACACCTTTGAAGACGAGCGCGGAAAAGCCTACGCCGCGCACTTTGCGCTGACGCACGCCTGTTGGCTCATCACTTACCTGGCAATCGGCTACGCGGCGGCTTATTTCGGAACGCCCGCGACATTTACCGTCGCCGGGATTGTTTGTTTGATGATAACGGCGGCAGCTTTCCTTTTGGGACGCGGAGAAATCGGTTCGCCCGTTCACGACTACGGGCGCGACGGGAGCGATGAAGCGGCAAAAAGCGGCAAATGAAATTTGCCGCTGCCAATTTAATCCGTTCGTCAGAAACCTTAATTTTAACTCTGGATGTTTCGATAAAATTCAATCTCGCCTATTATTGAAATCAACGAAACCGATTGCGAGCCGAAAAAGCGGGCTATTTTCAATTTTAAACGAACCGGGAAGAATCGAGATGACATTTTTTGAACAAATCAGAAAATCTTCGTCGTTCATTAAAAACCGAAGGACATTTTATTATTGCGACTTTCGCTGAAGACGGCGCGTTAAAATGCAGCGGACTCGAAGTTGAAAGATACGATTTAGAGAAAATGCGAGAAACGATTGGTGAAGGATTTGAACTGGTGCAAAGTTTCCGCGAAGAACATCAAGCACCTTTTGCCACGACGCAGAATTTTCTCTACGCACATTTTCAGAAAAATAAAGATTTTTGATAATTTAATTGACAGCGATCTCTATCCGAAATTTCGCGCTAGATAGCAACACTCTTCGGGCGGGGTGCGCCCTGAATGCTCACCGGCGGCTGCGGCGCGCAACAAACAATCGCTAATTGCTTTCTGTCTTTCAGCATTAATTTGTCGCTCTTTAACCATTCCTGAACGTCGCGCAACACTCGCGCCGCGTGTTCATTTTGGGGCGGAGTAATTTGATAATGCGCCCATATTCCGTCGCGCCGGGCGGCGACAATACCGGCTTTTCTCAGATATGCCAGATGCCGCGAAATCTTCGGCTGATTCGTGCCGATGACCTCGACAAAAAAGCATACGCAAATTTCCGTATCCCGCATTAAATTGAGCAGCCGCAGCCGCGTATTATCGGCGAGCGCGGCGAAAAATAATTCCATATCGAACGGCTTTTCGTTTTTCTTTTCACTTCTCATCACAAAAAGGATTGTATCACATCTCATACGGCTTGACATATATGACGAGTTAGTTTTATTCTAAATCTGCACATACGTTTAAGCGTATGTCTTAACAAAACGATTGAAAGGTGGTATAAAAATGTCTGAAAAAATAGAACAAGCAGTGCGGTCAAAATACGGTTCGGTGGCGGTTAGTAATTTATCTTCGGAAAACGACGGCGTGAGAGCGGTCGCCGAAGCGTTCGGTTACACAGCGGAGGAATTATCTTCGATTCCCGCGACGGCGAATATGGGACTCTCGTGCGGCAATCCGACGGCGACGGCACATCTTCGGACAGGGGAAGTGGTAGTGGATTTGGGATCGGGCGGCGGGCTTGATGTATTTCTCGCCGCGCAGCAAGTCGGCGCAAGCGGCAAAGCTATCGGGATTGATATGACTCCTGAAATGATAGAACTTGCGCGTCGTAATGCAGCCAAGGGAAATGAAGGGAAAGGTTACTCGAACGTCGAGTTTCATCTGGCGACGATTGACAATCTGCCGTTGCCCGACAACTCGGTTGATTGTGTCATCAGCAACTGCGTTATCAATCTCGCAACCGACAAGGAAGCGGTGTTTCGAGAAATTGCGCGTGTGCTGAAGCCGGACGGAAGGCTGGCGGTCAGCGATATTGCACTGAAGCAGGAATTACCAGCCGAACTCGGCAACGACCTGATGGCTTATGTTGGCTGCATCGCTGGTGCAATTCCAATCGAAGATTACAAAAGCGGATTATCGGAAGCGGGTTTTTCGGGCGTTGAAGTCGTAGATGCAAATTCAGATTTGAACGCCTATGCGAAAGTTGAAAATCAATCAGCGTGTTGTTCGCCGGCAATGACTCAAATAGAAAGCAGCGCAAAACCTTTGCCGACGCTTGATTCTTCCTGCTGTGCGCCCGCCCAGGGAAATGGCGCGGAGACCGAACTGCACAATGATTTAGCCGAACTGCTTCGTCGTTACAATGTCAACGACTACGCGGCGAGCGTGCGCGTGTTTGCAGTCAAGAATTCAACTTACACCGCCGAGTCCGCCGAATAAAAAAGGGCGCGAAAATGTGTCTTGCGGATGCCAAACTGCGCCGCCCAAAGCGGGTGAACCGGCTTGTTGCGAAACCCAGGCGGCGAAATTTGGCATTGCGAGTATCAAACAATTCGGCACGGCGAGTTCATCACCCCTTATCCCGAACTGAGGTTAAATACATTTTACTTGTATATTTACTGATTTATTTTGCGCTTGCTTTCGTTCTGCCGTCTTATCGAGTTTGGAAGAGAACCGGTGTCAATCCGGTGACTTTTAGCGGCGCGGACGACACGCACGATTATATCGGCAAACTTTTCAAAATCGTGATGCTCGGCTTAACGCTGGTCGTCATTCTTTACGCCTTTGCGCCGCAATTTTACCCGTTTACGCTTCCCGTCGTCTGGCTGGAAAACAAAGCGGTTCAATTCGCCGGGATTGGTTTGCTGCTGCTCTCGCTCGGTTGGACGGTCGCGGCGCAAATCCAAATGGGCAATTCGTGGCGCATCGGGATTGACGAGGAAAAACAGACCGCGCTCGTCGAGTCAGGACTCTTTCGCTTTTCCCGCAACCCGATTTTTCTCGGAATGCTTGTTACTCTACTCGGATTTTTTCTCGCCGCGCCGAACGCCCTGACGCTTCTGATTTCGGTTCTCGGTTTTGTCCTCATTCAAATTCAGGTGCGCCTTGAAGAGGAATTTTTATTAAAAACGCGAGGCGTGGATTACGATGAATATCGGCGGCGGGTCAGACGCTGGTTATAATTAAAGGGAAAAAACGAGAAGTTTTATTCGTTTGGTTTATAATCAAAGTCGGCAGATAGAAAATTCTGAGAAAAGCAGAGTGCTTCGGCGTTTGTGCGCGAGCAGTTGTCGCCGATCAGCGGCGGATTTGCGCCGCATTTTGACATCGCGTTTTCGCAGACGGGCGGCAAGTTTATTTTTGGCGGAAATGTCCAAGGCGTTCTGCGAAGAAGGAAACATCAAAGAACGCATCGAAGGCGTTATCTTCGGCGAAGAGTTGGACGAGAAAATCAAACCGCTTCTCAAATCCTCGAAAAAGCCGGAGAGCAATTAGATTCAATCCGCATCAAGATCGAATGTTCAAGGCGAGCTGTTTGATAACAAACAGGTGTGTTTGCAAGCAGGCAGTCAGCACCGAAGTTTTCTCACAATCCATCATCGAAAAACCGCTAAACGCCAATGTTTTTCCGACTTTGACAACAACCCGGAAAATACTTCAATTCGGCACGGTCATTGCAAATATGACTTGTGAACTTCCGTTGAAATTATTCGCTCTTACCGGTTTTAGGAAACGAATCAGGATTGGGTTTTATGAAATTAAAAAATATATTCAGACTGCATAATCTGTTATCGGCTCTGTTGGCGGCGTTCGCGCTCGCGTTTTCGGGCGGCGTAATGCAACCGTTCGCGCACGGCGACGAAGACCACGGCGAGGCGAAACCGAAAACCGAGACGACCGATAAAGGCGGGGTTTCGCACACGACGCGCGTCGGCGATCTGGAAGTAATGCTCAAACACGAGCGGTTAATCCCGGACGCAGGCAATATGGCGCGCTTTTTCGTAACTCTTTACAAAACTAATGAAGCCTTTGCCGATGTCGCTCCGGCAATCGAGATCGAAGCGGCAAACGGTGTGGTCACGCAGGCGACAATCGAGAAAAGCGACGCGGCGGGAAGTTTTACGGTGAAACTTCCCGCCCTTGCTGAAGGAACTTATTTAATCCGCGCCAAGCTAACGCACGGCGGCGAAACCGACACGGCAACATTTTCCGGCATTGAAATCGCTCGCCAGTCGGTAGCAAACGCGAGCGGAAGTTCCTGGACGCAAACCGCGCTGATGATAATGCTTTTTCTGGTCGCGCTCGCCTTTTTCGGCGGCTTGGCTTATTTTGCCCGGCGGGTCTTTAGCAATAAACCGATTAGGGAAGATGCCGTTTCCGCCTGAAGGCACGGAAAATCAGCAATGTTTTCAAAAAATAATTTAGCGAGCAAGGATAGCTTTCTCAAGTCGGAATTTTTCTCCTGTCTTCTTCCGGCTCTGGCGGTGGTGATTTTTATTTCCACCGTTTCCGCTTTTTCCCAAGACCAGCCGATACTTGCTCCCGTGCAGCCGACAGTCAAACTCGGTTCCGCCGAATTCATCGGTCAGGACGGTTTGACGATTGACCGCTTGATCGAAACCGGCGCATCTCGGCGCGGCGATTTACTCGCCGCGCGTCAGCGACTGGCAATCGCTCAAGGGCGGCTTCAGCAAGCGGGACTCAGACCGAACCCGACACTCGATACCGAATACGGCAGCCCGCGTTTTTTAGGCGGCGAGGCGGAAAGCGAGTTTTCGGTCGGCGCGACACAGGTTTTTGAACTCGGCGGCAAACGCAAACAGCGTGTCGCCGTTGCCGAACTCGAATTGCAACAGGCACGATTTGAAGTCGCGGCACTCGAACGGCAGTTCGCGTCGGGAATCCGCACCGCTTACGCCCGCGCCGTATCAGCCGCCCGGCAGTTGGACGTGATAGAAAAACTGCTCGCGGCGGACGCGGAACTCGTTCGTGTAACGGAAGCGCGTCTTAAAGAAGGCGATGTCGCGCCGCTCGACGCGAATCTCGTGCGGGTCGAAAGTGACCGTCTGCGCGTGCAGCAAATTGAAGCCCGCAGCCAGCTTGAAATTGCGCTGCTCGAAATCCGCACCTTGGCGGGACTGGACGTAACCGAACCGCTTCGGCTCGCGCCGCAAACCGAACGCCCGCCGCGCCTCGATTTGGGATTGAGCGAATTGACCGCCATCGCTCTGCGCGAACGCGCCGATTTACAGGCGGCTCTCATTGGTGAGCGGCTCGGAATGGCGCGAATTAATTTAGCGAAATCGCAGGCGACTCCGAACGTCGCCGGTTCGGTGCGTTATTCGCGCAACAAACAAATTATTGATTTTCCGCCCGCGATTGGCGGAAACACAATCAATAGAGACAACGAATTGACGTTCGGGGTTTCGATTGATATTCCGATTTTCAACCGTAACCAGGGCGAGATTGCACAGGCTTCGAGCGGGCAGGTGCAAGCCGTGCGGCAGCGCGAGTTTTTGGAAGCGATTATCAAACGCGATGTCGCCGTCGCTTACTGGGAATACCGCGCGGCGGCGGAAAAACTGGTTTTATACGCGACGCAGATTCTGCCGCGCTCGGAAGCGAATCTGCAAACCGTCAGGTCGGCATACGGTCTGGGCGAGTTTTCCGTCTTTGAAGTCGTGAACGAGCAGCGGCGATTGAACGAAAATGTGACCGGATACAATCAAACGCTGCGCGATTATTACACGGCTCTGGCGCAGCTCGAAGCGGCTCTCGGCATCGCCATTCCGCCGACGGCTTTCTCGGATGACTCGTCTTCCGTTTTGCCGGAAAAAGAAATTGTGCCGCAGCAGATTGAGAAGGAAAAGTTTTTAAAGTCATTTTATGAGAAAAAACCGGAGTCGGCTGATGTGAAAAACGCGGTCACTCCGAAAAATAAACGAAATCAGGAGAAAAAATGAAACAAATTTTAATTACATCGGCAATCGCCGCTCTGTTGACTTTCGCGTCGGCGTGTTCGAGCGCACCTGAAACAGCCACGACGAACCGGGCGGCAAACGCTAATACAACGACGGCAAACACCGCGCCGACGAATGCGGCTAACACGACGAAAGCGGACGACACGCCCGCAGCGGTCAAAGCGGTTTTCCCGGACGCGCAATCATTCACGACGCAGCATAAAGACATTCCGGCGGACAAAATCGCTTCGATTGAGAAAGATACGAGTTCCAAAGTTCCCGACAAAGACCATCATTCATATTTAGCTTTTTCGACGACGGGCGGCGGACGCAAACAAATCGGCGCGGCGACGATTGTCAAAGTTGACGGCAAAGACGTGATTATCGTTTATGAAAATAAAGACGGCTCGCCGGTTATCAAAGAAATTCGCGCCGACGGCGTTCCCGCGCCGTTTTTAGCGCAGTTTGCCGGAAAAGGACACGACAACGATTTATTGCTCGGCGCGGATATTAAAGCGAGCGGCGGAGGCGAAGCGCAGGCAAAAGCCATCACCGAAGCCGTCCGCGTGGATGTTCTGACGATGCAGGCACTTTACGGCGCGTCGCACAAACACTAAAAAAATGAGTTCAAAGTTCAAAGCTCGAAAATCAAAGTTTGTGTCGGCTTGGCTTTTGGCGGCGATAATGTTTTCGCTGCCGGTTATGTTCTACGGCGCGTCCGGTCAGGAAGCGAGTAAGCCGGAAGCAAACGGCGCGAAGCCGACCGTCGCCAGCGTCACCGCCGAGCGCAACATTCAATCGGATGCCGGACAGTTTGTTTTGAAACTGACGCGCACGCCGTCCGACCCGCGCACGGGCGAAGCGGCGCAGTTTGTCGTCAGCGTCGCGGAAAAAGTCGAAGGCGGTTTCGGCGGCAGCGAACCCGCGCCGCTCGAAACCGCGATTGTCACGGCAAACATAACGACATCAGGCGGCGGAAACATCGCCGCAAATCTTCCGGCGAAACACGAAGGCGGCGGTGCTTACCGGCTCGAATACGTTTTTCAAAATGCGGGCGATTACAAAGTCGTTTTCAATGTGGCGACCGGCGACGGGCGCGTTTTTTCAACTGACTTTCCGGTAACTGTCGTGAAAGCTCCGATGAACTCGACGTTTTGGCTCGGACTGGCGATTTTAAGCGTTTTAACTTTGGGCGCACTCGGTTTCATTTTCGTTAAATCGAAAGGCGCGGAGGGCAACGGGCGGCTTCGTCGAATCGCGCCGTTTGCTCTCGCCGCGATTTTATTTTTCGCGCTCGGCACGGTCGCGCTCGCCTATTTCGCGCCGCCGCGTCAATCGCGGGTGATCACGGCGCAGGCGGCAATTGAAACCGCGCCGACGGCGGAGATTGCCGACGCGCTGACCGGCACGGTCAGCATCCCGAAAGAATCGCAAATTCTTTTCGGCATCAAAACTCAGCCGGTCGAAGTTCGCCAAATCACGAGCGGTTTGAAAGTAACCGGAACGGTAAGAGCGCGTCCCGACGCTCGCGCCGTCGTCGTTCCGCCGGTCGCGGGCAGAATCGTTTTGCGGGCGGGAATCACCATCGGTTCGGCGGTCGGGCGCGGCGAGCAAATCGGCACGGTCGAGCAGATTCTGGACGTTTCCGGTCAAACCGAACTCGAATCGCAAAGATTGGAAGTCGAAGCGCAGCAGCGCGATGTCGAGGCGAAACGGCTGGAAATCAGAAATACCGTTTTGCAGCTTCAAGGTCAGCAAGCCGAACAACGCGCCAATGCCAGTCAAGCCGGAACGCAGCTCGCGCAGGCGCAGCGCGAATTGCGGCGTTCGGAAAATCTACTGGAAGTCGGCGCGGTTCCGCGAAAAAGAGTCGAAGAAGCGCAGACGGCGGTTAAAGTCGCCGAGCAGTCGGTCGCGTCCGCCGAACAGCAGGTTCGCCTTTTGGAAAATCAAATCAAGCAAACGAGTGCCGGACAAAACATCTTTCGCGCCCCGCGTGTCAATCAGCCAACGCGCTCGTTTCCGCTTGTGTCGCCGATTACCGGCACCGTCAACGAAATCAAAGCGACGAGCGGGCAGCAGGTCGAAACGGGAACAGAACTTTTGAGCATCAGCAATCTTTCAACCGTTTTGATTGAAGCGAATGTTTTCGAGCGCGATTTGCCGCTTGTCCGCGAATCAACCCGCGCGAGTTTCACGTCGTCGGCTTTGTCGGGCGAAGTCTACAACATCGGCACGGCGGACGGCGACGGCAGACTCGTTTCCATCGGGCAAACTGTCAACGCGGAAAGCCGCGCCGTTCCGGTTATCTACGAAGTGAAAAATCCTCTCAACAGATTGCGAGACGGCAACTTCGTCGAAATCACGATTGACACGAGCGGCGACGCGCAGGTTTTAGCCGTGCCGAAATCGGCGGTGGTGATGGAACAAGGTCAGACGTTTGTTTATGTCTTGACCGGCGGCGAAACTTTCGAGCGGCGATTGGTCGCGCTCGGCGCGGAAGGCGCGGACTTTTACGAAGTGAAATCAGGATTAAAGGAAAGCGACCGCGTAGTCGTCGAAGGCGTTTATCAACTTCGCACGACGCAACCAAGTTAAGGAGACAGAAATGGATAAATTAATTATTTTGTCAGCTTTGTTTTTATTTCTCGCCGGCTGCACAATTCAGCAGACGAGCGAACATCAAAACGTCGGGGGAAAAATGAAGACTGTTTTTCTGCAAATCGAAGGCTTTACGAAAAGCAAAAGCGGCGCGATATGAATGGCTTGACCAGAGAAGGTCAAACAAGCCCTGGATAGGCTTGAAGCTGTGAAAAAAATAGAAATGCACCTGGAGCGCGATGAGTTTGAAGTAACTTTCGACGCATCGCAAATTGACGAGCAGAAAATTATCGAAACGATTGACAAGACGGGTTTCAAGGCAACGCTGGTCGCCAGTCGAGCCAACGTCAAAACGCCGGATGAAACGTCGGAAAACGAATTTATTTTGCCGCAAGGGTTTAAGATTTTAGACGATGCTTTTGCCAAAGCTCAGAAAGAGAATAAACCTTTGCTGATTGATTTTTACGCCGAGTGGTGCGTGCCGTGTCAGAGAATGGAAAAAGAAACTTTTGCCGACGCGAAGGTTAAAGAAATTTTGCAAACGGTTATTTTGCTCAAAGTTGACACGGACAAAGAACCGCAGTTGGCGGAAAAATTCGGAGTCGTCGGCTTGCCCGACTTTCGTCTGATTAAGCCCGATGGGAAAGAGTTTCGCCGTTTGCGCGGATTTCAAACGGCTGAAAATTTTACGAAGGATTTAGAAGAAATTATACAAGTAACGAAAAAATAAAATGATGAAAGGAACAGTTTTTTTAAGTTTAAGTTTAATAGTTTTCGCCGCGTTTGGCGCGACTTGCAATAATGTCGCAACTTCTCGAACTGCCGAAAATTCAAACGCGGCGGTCGTGACCAACAGCGCGACGACCGAAGCCAACACAACGACCAACGTCGAGCGGGCTTTCAAGATTGATTTCAAAACCGAGCCGGGAACAATCCAAGCCGGAACGCCTTCGACGCTCTCGTTCACCGTCAAAGATAAACAGGGCGAAGTAATCAAAGATTTGCAAATCGTTCACGAAAAACCGATGCACCTGCTCGTCGTCTCCAGTGATTTGGCGGAGTTTTATCACATTCATCCCGAACCGCAGGCGGACGGCTCATACGCAGTCGCGCACGTTTTTCCGAACGGCGGCGATTATAAATTTTACGCCGATTTTACGCCGAAAGACGCGGTGCAGGTCGTCGAGCGGATTGATGTCAAAGTCGCGGGAGCGGAACGCGCGAAAGTCGCGCTCGCCGCCGATTCAAAATTTGAAAAGACGGTTGACGGATTAAAAATTGTGATGAAACCGAGCGCGGAAACGAAAGCCGGACAAGAATTGATGCTTGATTTTCAAGCCTTCGATGCGAAAACAAATAAACCGGCGACCGATTTACAAAACTACCTGGGCGAACTCGCTCACTTTGTTCTCATCAGCGAGGATTTGAAAGATTTTGTCCACGCGCATCCGATGGCGAAAGGCGAGCATAAGGAATCGGGCAAGATGAACGACGCGATGAAAATGGACGACCACAACAGCGATGGACACGAGCATTCCAAGGCAGAAGGCGAAACTAATAAACCGAGCGCATCGGAAGTTTCGGCGCACACGGCGTTTCCGCGTTCCGGTTTGTATAAAATTTGGGCGCAGTTTCAGCGCGGCGGCAAAGTAATTACCGTGCCGTTTGTCGTTAATGTAAAGGAAGCGGATAAAAATATGAGTGAAAATAAAACAGCTTCGATTCCCGAAGGCGCGGTAAAAGTTACGGTTTCAAGCGACGGCTATGAACCCGCGTCAATCAAAGTGAAAAAAGGTCAGCCCGTAAAGCTGGCGTTCACCAGAACCGACGCGAATAACTGTGGCGGCGAAGTCGTCTTCGCCAAACAAAACATCAGGAAAAAACTGCCCGTCGGCGAAACCGTTCTGGTCGAGTTTTCGCCGACCGAAGCGGGCGAAATCAATTTTGCCTGCGGAATGAATATGATGCGCGGCAAACTCGTGGTCAGCGAAAACTAAAATACGGAGCAACAACAATCAAAAAGAAAACAAATGAAAAAATTAAAATTATCTTTAGCTTTAATGGCACTCGTCGCCTGTTTGGGCGGCGCGGTCGCTCTCGTAACAAATGTGGTCGAAGCGCACACGCGGACGGTTAAAATCCGTGTGGATAAGGACGGGTTTTCGCCCGCTTCGATTGATGTCGAAGCGGGACACAAACTGAATCTCGTCTTCAACCGCACCGATGAAAACAACTGCGGCAATGTGGTCGTTTTTCCCAAACTTAAAATTCGCAGAAATCTGCCGGTCGGCAAAGACGTTATCGTCAGCTTAACGCCGAAAGAAGCGGGCAACATCACTTTTACCTGCGGAATGGGAATGTATAAAGGCAGCCTCGTCGTTGCCGATTAATAAAATCGAGAAAAATTAACAGGAGAAAAATGAAAACAATAACTTTTGCAGTCGCATTGAGCGTCGCGGCAATCGCTTTCGCGGCTTGCGGAACCGCGCCGACCACGACTAATACGAACACGCGCACTAACACCGCCGTCGTCAATTCAAACACAAATTCGATGATGAATATGAACGGCAGCACGATGAACGCTAATTCGATGAATCACAACGGAATGATGAATCATTCGGATATGAAAAGCTCACCGAACGCTGCGTCCGCTCCGTATGACCTGCAGTTTCTCGACACGATGACGCATCACCACCAAGGCGCGCTCGATATGGCGAAAGTAGCTGTCGAAAAAACGCAGAATCAGGAACTCAAGGCGTTCGCCCAAAAAATTATCGCCGACCAGAACAAGGAAATCGCGCAGATGAAAGACTGGCGCGAAAAATGGTTTGCCGGAAAACAGCCGGCGATGAATATGGAAATGCCCGGAATGGGCGACGGAATGAAAATGATGATGGGCGACAAGATGAAAAAATGGGAAGCGACGAGCGGCAAAGAATTCGACTTGATGTTTCTCGATATGATGACTTCGCATCACGAAGGCGCAACCGTAATGTCAAAAGAAGCCCTGACAAAAGCCGAACGACCGGAAATCAAAACGCTGGCGAATCAAATAATCAAAGCGCAGGAAGAAGAAATCAAACGAATGCAGGCGTGGAAAACGGCTTGGAGCAAATAAAGAGTAAGAAAAATTAACAGGGATGAAGGGGATGAACAGGGATAAAAACAGACTGAAAACAAATCTGAATAATCTTTCTTAAATCCCTGTTCATCCCCTTCATCCCTGTTAATGCGCTTTTGCAAAAAACGAAATGCTCAACGCAATTATCAAATGGTCTCTCCATAATCGGCTGATTGTCGTCGCCATCGCCGCGCTGCTGCTCGTTTGGGGAAGCTACGTCGCTTTCAATCTGCCGGTTGACGTTTTTCCAGACCTCAACAAACCGACGATTACGGTTTTGACCGAAGCGAACGGTCTCGCGCCCGAAGAAGTCGAAACGCAGGTTTCCTACCCGATTGAAACGGTGATGAACGGCGTTCCGGGCGTGTCCCGCGTGCGTTCGGTGAGCGGTGTCGGACTTTCAATAGTTTATGTCGAATTCGATTGGGGAACGGATATTTACCGCAACCGCCAGCTCGTTTCGGAAAAAATCACCGAAGCCCGCGAGCAGTTGCCCGATGGAGTTTCGCCATTTCTCGCACCGATTTCCTCGATTATGGGCGAGATTATGCTCGTCGCCGTTTCATCGAAAACGGGCGCGACCGACCCGCTTGAGTTGCGGACTTTGGCGGATTGGACAATCAGACCGCGCTTTCTAACGATCACCGGAGTTTCGCAGGTCATCCCGATTGGCGGCGGCGTGAAACAGTATCAGGCTCTCGTTTCGCCCGAAAAATTAAAACAGTTCGGCATCACCATCGAACAGGTTTCGGGCGCGCTGGAGAAATCGAACATAAATTCGACCGGCGGTTTTGTGGACGCGCAATCGCAGGAATATCTGGTTAGAAACTTAGGCAGATTTTATTCGATTGACGAACTCAAACAAACTGTCGTTGCCTATCGAAACAACACGCCGATTCGTCTCGGCGATGTCGCCAATGTTGAATTCGGCGCAAGAATCAAACGCGGCGACGCGGGAACGAACGGCAAACCCGCTGTGATCGTTTCCGTGCAGAAACAGCCCGGCGCAAGCACGCTCGATTTGACCGAACAGGTTGACGCGGCGGTGGCGGAACTGCAAAAAACTCTGCCGCCGGATGTCGAAATCAACCCGCGTCTTTTCCGGCAGGCGAGTTTTATTGACGCTTCAATCGGCAACGTCGTCGAAGCCTTACGCGACGGCGCGATTTTAGTGGCGATTGTTTTGTTTTTATTTCTGCTCAATTTCCGCACGACGTTTATCACGCTGACGGCGATTCCGCTTTCTTTTATCGTTACGTTTCTGATTCTTTACGCCTTCGGAATTTCGGTGAACACGATGACGCTCGGCGGTCTGGCGGTCGCTATCGGCGAACTGGTGGACGACGCAATTGTTGACGTGGAAAACGTCTTTCGCCGCCTGCGCGAAAACCGGCTTTCGGAGAATCCGCGCCCGTCGCTCGAAGTTATTTACAAAGCGTCGCTCGAAGTTCGTTCTTCGATTGTTTATGCCACCGTCATCGTCGCGCTCGTTTTTATTCCGCTCTTCGCGCTGTCGGGCGTGGAAGGCAGACTGCTCGCGCCTTTAGGTTTAGCGTATATCACCGCGCT
The DNA here is from genome assembly GCA_026785925.1 of Pyrinomonadaceae bacterium. Lineage (GTDB taxonomy): Bacteria > Acidobacteriota > Blastocatellia > Pyrinomonadales > Pyrinomonadaceae. Next base: position 6,189 of record JAJAZE010000226.1, on the reverse strand, counting down.
CGTCGCGTCGCTTTTTGTATCGTTGACGGTTACGCCCGTTCTCGCGTCGTATCTTTTGCCGCAGATGTTCAAACGCAATGACGCGAAAAGGGAAAAAAGAGAAATTGAAATTGCCGATGAAGCAAATGAAAACGCTTCGCTCTTTTTCAGAATCAAACGCCGCTTTCGCGCTTCTGCAAACGAAGAACACACAGACAGTTTCGTCGTCCGCCGATTGAAAAAATACGATGAAAAACTGCTTCATTGGACGCTCCGGCATCCCTTTAAAGTCATCGTCGGCGCGGCTCTTTTGTTCGTCGTCACAATGGCGACGCTGCCGTTTGTCGGCACGTCTTTTTTGCCCGAATTTAACGAAGGAACTCTGACCGTCAACGTGCAGGCGCAGCCCGGAACGTCTCTGGCGGAATCAAACCGCATCGGGCAAATCTCGGAAAAACTTTTATTAGAAGTGCCGGAAGTTATTTCCACCGGACGCAGAACCGGACGCGCCGAACTCGACGAACACGCCGAGGGTGTTCACTACACGGAAATTGATGTTGATTTGAAAGCGTCGGACAGAACACGCGAAGAAATTCTTGCCGCAATTCGTGAAAAACTCTCGGTCGTGCCGGGCGTGACGACGAACGTCGGACAGCCGATTTCGCATCGTCTCGACCATTTGCAGTCGGGCGTTCGCGCTCAAATCGCCGTCAAACTTTTCGGCGACGATTTGGCAACTTTGCGTTCAAAGGCGGAGGAAATTCGCAATACGATTCAGACCGTCGAAGGCGCGACCGACGTTTCGGTTGAAAGGCAGGTTCTGATTCCGCAAATTCGTTTTAATGTTGATCGAGTTCGCGCCGCTCAATACGGACTTCAGCCGGGCGAAATAACGCGAACGCTGGAAACCGCATTGAACGGGCGCACCGTTTCGCAAGCCATCGAAGGCGCACGACGTTACGATGTCGTCGTTCGTTTCGACGACTCTTCGCGCAGCAGTCTGGACGCGCTCAAAAATGTCACGATTGACACGCCGAACGGGACGCAAATTCCGATTTCAGCCGTCGCCACAATCGAAAATCTGCCGGGTCCGAATCAAATTCTGCGTGAAGATACGAAACGCCGCATCGTCATCGGCGCAAACGTCGCCGGGCGCGATTTAGGCTCGGTTGTCGGCGATATTCAATCCAAAGTCGCCGCGCAGGTAAAATTGCCCGAAGGATATTTTCTCGAATACGGCGGACAGTTCCAAGCCACGCAGGAAGCGACCAGAACGCTTTCGCTTTTAACGCTTTTCTCGCTCGTCGCCATTTTCTTTTTGTTAATAAAAGCCCTCGGCGATTGGCGCGTCGCTCTGCAAGTGATGATCAACATCCCGCTCGCTTTAATCGGAGCAGTTTGGGCTTTGCATCTTTCGGGCGGCGTGTTTTCGATTGCCACGATGGTCGGTTTCATCTCGCTCGTCGGCATCACATCGCGCAACGGGATTATGATGATTTCGCATTATCTTCACCTGATGAAAGAAGAAGGCGAAAATTTCACGGAAAAAATGATCGTTCGCGGAAGTTTGGAAAGACTCGTTCCGGTGCTAATGACCGCGCTGACGGCGGGACTTTCGCTCGTGCCGTTTATCTTTGCGGCGGACGCGCCCGGCAAAGAGATTCTGCATCCGCTCGCGGTGGTTGTTTTGGGCGGAATTTTAACGTCAACTTTGCTCGACCAAATCGTCACGCCCGCCGTGTTTTATAAATTCGGGCGACCTTCCGCCGAGCGCGTCATCGCCGAGCGCGAAGGACACGCCGACGGCACGAGCGAATGGGGCAAAGCGGAAGGCGAAAACGTGCGCGACAAAGACGTGCCGCCGTTTTCGGGAAAACCACCTGTCCCCGCGACGGAAAGTTAAAAACCGGCGCGAAAATAAGGAAAAATAAAGAAAGATGGAAACGGCTGGTTTAGACACAAATTGGATTGACACCGCGCTCTGGATTTGGTTTGCGCTGACCGCCGTTTCCGTGGCTTTCGTCGCGTGGGATTTGCTGACGCGCACGCCGGAAATGAAGGTGATGAAGTGGGGATGGATTCTGGTTACGCTTTACACCGGCATTATCGGGCTGATTGTCTATTGGTTTTCGTGCCGCGAACCTGCGCCGTTCACGCACGAAAAATTTATCGCGCCGCTTTGGAAACAAGCCGTCGGCTCGACGATTCATTGTATGGCGGGCGATGCGACGGGAATTATTATTGCCGCGGCGATAACGAGTTGGCTGCAAATGCCGATGTGGTTCGATTCGATTGTCGAATACGTCGCGGGTTTTGCTTTCGGACTGTTCATCTTTCAAGCGTTGTTTATGAAAGATATGCTCGGCGGCAGTTATTGGGACGCGGTTAAGAGCAGCTTTCTTCCCGAATGGCTTTCAATGAACGCGGTGATGGCGGGAATGATTCCCGTGATGGTGATTTTGATGACGCGCGATATGCGGGCGATGGAGCCGACCAGCCTAAGATTCTGGGGCGTGATGTCGCTGGCTTCACTCGTCGGCGTAGTTTTCGCTTATCCGGTTAATTGGTGGCTGGTTAAAAAAGGTTTGAAACACGGAATGGGAACGGAACGCGCCCTCGGCAAAGGCGGCGCAAAAGTTGAAATCGAGCAAGCGCGTTTAGCGAAAGCCGCGCCGAATGAGTTGGCAATGTCCGCGCACGGCGCGATGAAAATGCCCGAAACGCACGAAGCGACGGGCGACATTAAAGTTAAAGAAAGCGGCAAGCCGGCAATGCCCGAAATGAAAATGAACGGCGCGGTCAGTGCGGCAAGCAAAGTTTTCGTAACCTTTTTAACCATCGCAATGCTGGCGGCGGGAATTTTTTTAGCGGCGCGTTACGGCGATTTTTCGATGCGGTCGGGCGCAATGCACCGAATGCCGACGAATGAAATGCCGATGGAAGAAATGAAACATTGAAAATCGTTTTTTCGGTTTTCGGTTTCAGTTATCTGAATAAATACGGTGAAATCTATCGAACGGCGGGCAAACAAATTTACCTTTCCTTTTTACGGACGTTTATTCGCCGTATCGCTGGGAATGAATTGGCTTTGGGAAATGGCGCAAATGTTCGCCTTCAAGCTAAAACCGGAGGATAGCCGAATTGAAGTTTTAGTTTTTTGCACACTGGCTTCGGTGGTTGACGCGCTGGTCACGATTGGGATTTACAAATTGCTTTCGCAGTTTGTTTCGGCAAATCAAACAGTATTTTATTTTCTTGCCGCCGCGCTCGGTGCGATGTGCGCCGTCTTTTTCGAGTGGTTCGCTTTTCATTTCGGGTTTTGGGCATACAGCGAAACGATGCCGGTCATACCGTTTCTCAAAGTCGGACTTTTGCCGTTTGTGCAATTGACATTACTTGCTCCGTTGGCGATTTGGCTGACAAAAAGGGATTTGAAGAAAAGATAAAAATGAGAGCCAGCGAACTATCCAAACGAGCCGGTTTGTCGGTTCAACAAGTTCGCCATTACACGCGAATCGGATTGCTGTGTCCGGCGCGTAACCGGCGCAACAATTACCACTCGTATCGGGAAGCGGACGCGGCGCGTCTGGTTTTTATTAAGAAAGCCAAAACTTTAGGTTACACGCTGCGAGAAATCGCCGAAATTTTTGCCGAGAGCGAGCGCGGAAAATCGCCTTGCCCGCTCGTGCGCGAAATCCTCGAACATCGAATTGCCGACAACCGTCGAAAAATAGACGATATGCTCGAACTGCAAAAACTAATTGAAAGCGCATTGCTGACTTGGAACAAAATGCCCGACAAGCTGCCGGACGGTGATTCGGTTTGTCATTTGATTGAATCAACCGGCGCGAATTGACGGCGACACTTGACTTGTTACCTGCACACAGGTTTTAGAATTCACTTTAGACGGCGAAAACTTTCGCCGTTATGGAGGTTAAAAATGAAACTTGACGTTCGGACTTTTGCTATCGCACAGACAGTTGCGGCGGCGATTCTGTTTATGGTTTGCGCGTTATTCAATTGATGTTGCCGCGCAAAAAGTCGTCAACACGATTTCGGTCGGCGACGCGCCGGGCGGAATTACTTTTAGAAAAGCGGAAAGCCGATGAATTTAATCTAAAAAAGGAGGTGGAAATATGGATAAGCAAACAGACCCTGTTTGCGATATGCAAATCGAAGTTGAGGATGCCGCCGGGCAATCCGATTATGAGGGACGAGCCTATTATTTTTGTTCGTCCGCGTGTAAGGAACAATTTGACGCGAATCCGACGCGGTTTATTAACAAATCGGAAATTCAAAACTAAGGGAAGGTAAAAATTATGTCACACGAAAGAAGTCAGGAAATGCAAAACTGCATTGATAATTGTCAAAACTGCCACGCCGTTTGTTTGGAAACAATCGCGCATTGTTTAGAAATGGGCGGCAAACACGCCGCCGCGAGTCATATCAAATTACTGCAAGACTGCGTTCAGATTTGTCAGACGAGCGCGGATTTTATGATTAGAATGTCGGATTTCCACTCGCAGGTGTGCGGCGTGTGCGCCGACATTTGCGAAGCGTGCGCTAAGGACTGCGAAAGTATGGCGGACGGCAGCGACTTTATGGCTCGCTGTGCCGAAGCGTGTCGTAAGTGCGCCGAATCGTGCCGAAGTATGGCTTCGATGTAACTAAAAGATTTCAACCTAAATCCGATTGTTGCCGCGCCGCACCGCCCGTTCCGAGTAGTTCGTCCGGCAACAATTATCATCAATCCAAAATCGAAAAGGAGAAAATTAGAATGAGTTGTTGTAGTGATGTGATGAAACCTATTGAAGCAGCTTCGTGCTGTACTCCGCAAGACACGGTGGCGAGTGCTGCCCAAGCGATGCGGGATTCCGGTCGCGGTTGTGTGCCGGTAGTCGAAGATAAACAGAAACTAAATCTGGTCGGTGTCGTTACCGAGCGTGATGTCTGTTGCGGCGTAGCGGCTGATGACCGCAAGGCTTCGGAAGTTTCGGTTAAAGAAATTATGAAACCCGTGTCGGCGTGTTGCGGCGTGGATGAATCCTTGGAAGATGCACGTCGGAAAATGCACGAGCATCAGGCATCGAGTTTGCCCGTCGTGGACAAAGCGGGTTGTTGTTGCGGAACGGTCAGCGTTCACCACATTGGCAAAGCATAGATTGGCGTTAATCGGTTGATAAGGGAGCATTAAAAGCTGAACACGAGTTTTTCGTGCTTTCAATTTTTCGCGCTTTGCAATAAGTTAAAAGTATGAGCTGGCAGTATGAATAAGAAAATCAATTTACTAAGCCCGACATTTTGCCTGACGATGCTTTTTGCGTTGGCAGCAAACGTATCGGCGCACGAAAAATGGTTTCACGAAACGGAAAGCTACGGTTTGCGTTGGGATTTATTTTTTCGCCCGTTGCCGCTTGCACTATTTGCGGCGGTGTTGCTCGCTACGCTCGCCGCCGGCTTATGGTGGCGAAAGCGTGGGCGCGGTTTTGTGCCGGGAGCGGAAAATTTCGGCACGACCGATGACCGACGTTCCGCATTATACGGTTTGATTCCCGCGATTCTCGGAATTCACGTTGCCGTTCCTCTGCTGGTGAGCGGCGTAAACGGCGAACTATTCACGCCGAATAATAAACTGCCCGGAGTTTGGATGTATGCGCTCGGCTTGGCGCAAACGGGCATCGCGCTGGCAATTTTTTACGGAGCATTAACCAGAATCGCCGCCGTTGCGCTGGCGGTTTTGTGGTTTGCGGGAATCTTTCTCACCGGACTTGAGCCGATGCTCGAAAACTCGATGTATCTGGGATTCGCCGCCTTCTTTTTTCTCGCGGGGCGCGGTCCGATTTCGATTGACCGATTACTTTTGCCGAAACTCGAACCGTCGGCGCAAATGATGTCGAAGGCGATTCCGGCATTACGGGCGGGCTTGGGTCTGAGCCTCGTTTTTGTCGCATTTACCGAGAAGTTTGCCAACATTCCCCTCGCAACGGCTTTTCTCGAACGCTACCCGCTCAATTTTACTGCCGCGCTCGGAATACCGATGTCGAATGAAACATTTATACTCTGCGCCGGTTCGGTCGAATTGCTCGTCGGGTTGTGGATTCTGTTCAGTATCTTTCCGCGCGAAATCATCTTGATTGCGTGGATTCCGATTAACCTGACCTTGACGATTTTTAACTGGACGGAACTCATCGGGCATCTGCCGATTTACGG
>JAJAZE010000225.1 GCA_026785925.1 Pyrinomonadaceae bacterium | reverse complement strand
TCCCGGTCTGGGTAAATCGCCGGTCGTGCCGAACGAGATGCCGGTAAAACCCTTGGTTGATTGCTGGAGATACCAGATGCCGTCACGAAAGACGGCGACATCGGACCGACCGTCGCCGTCGTAATCGGCGGGCGCGATTTTATCCGTTCCCAAACCGAAGGCGATGCCGTTTGATTGATTGTTCGCGCTGTTCAGATAAAACCACGCGCCGGTTGACGGACGAAACACGCCAACATCAGTTCTGCCGTCGTTGGTAAAATCCGAATGAACACCGTTGCGAAAAACCGTGTTCTGCTGCGAGACGACGGCGCGGGCAGGTTGGAAAGCAAATGAATGTCCAAATAGGAGGAGTCTGCCGTTTGGTCGGACGATAACATGTTCGTGGAACACACGACTATTAAAGTTGTTGTAATGGAGAACATTTACGTTCAGACTGCCGGCAAATGGTGCGCCACCTACGCTGTTTTCATTGCCGAACGAGAGGTCGGGCGAACCGTTCGGGTTAAATCGAGTCAATCGGGGGAGTGATTGACCAATGTCAGTGCCGAGGATTTTTCCGTCCGGCTGAATCGTTCTGAGAAACAGAGTCGTTCCAAAAAGCGAGGTAGAACCGCCGCAACTCTGACGATAACCGGCGATGCCGTTCGTTCCGAACGTGGTATCGAGCGACAAATCACCGACGTTGAATTTTGCCAGCGTCGCCTTGCAGTCGTAAGAGCCGGAGACGATAACTTTGCTTCCGTCTCTGCTGAACACAGCCGCCGTCGCCCGTCCTCTTGAAAAGAAGTCAAATGCCGTGTTGTTATCGAGATAGCGGGCGGTTTCAAATTGTCCGTTTGCCGTCCAGCGCGTAACGACAAAACGGCTTCCTTGAAAGCCAACTCCCGTGCTGGGACAGTCTGCGTTAACCGTGCCGTCTGTGCCGAGGGCGAGAATGCGTCCGTCCGGCTGAATCGCTACGCCGAAGAAATACCGCCGCGGAGTGCATTCGGCGGGCTGCGTTGGATTGGCGAAGTAATGAATCGCGCCGTTATTGCCAAAGCTCGCGTCCAACGCGCCCTGCGAAGTGTAGCGCAAAAGAAATCCGCTTTCCCTTTGCGTGGAGATGCTCGGCTGAAGGCGCGTGCGCGTTGTACCGGCGATGAGAATTTTACCGTCCGGCTGGATGACCACATCAAGATTGTCGGTTTCCGCCGGATAGCGAAACATCGGTTGGTTGCCGACCGGTGTCCAGACCATTCCCGGATATTCTCTGTAAGTCGAACCAATGTTGGGGTTGTTAAGGGAAGCAAACTGAAAATCTCCCGCCGTTCCGAAAGTAGTGTCGAGCGTGCCGTTCGGATTAAATCGCATCATGCAAACGCCTTTGCCGAGAATAAAGCTGGAAATCGTAGTTCCGCTTCTCACGCCGGTCATCTCGCAGACACCGACAACAAGAATCTTATTATCGGGCAGGACTTTCAATTTCGCTATATACTTACTTCGCGCCCTTACCGCGCCGTCGGGAGTTGACATAGTTTGGGAATTTGCTATGCCGCCAACCGGAGTCGGGTCGAAGACGTAAAAATCCGGGATGATAAAGCCTCTGCCGCCGTTAAAAGAAGTGTCCGGCAAGCCGGACGGCAGGAACTTTTTGATGTAAAATTCGCGGTCAAAAACCCCATCGGCTTTAATAAATTGTCCGGCGGCGACGATTGAGCCATCGGACATTACATCTCCGGTCGTGAAAGTCGAACTCACGTCGCCGGTCTGGTTCGGGTCAGGAAATTGCGGGTCAACGTAGTAGCCGAGTCCGCCGCCGAACGTGCGGTCGTAATCGCCCATAAATGTAAATTGCGCCGATGCCGAGCCGCTGTTTCCTAAAATCATCACGACGAGCAAAGCCGTCATCGAAATTATTTGAATATTTTTTTTCCAGAGTCGAGTATTATTTTCCGAATTTGCTTTTACGTAGTTCATTGTCGAAATTCTCCTTTAATTTAATGTGAAAACAGTTACTTATTTTCCTTCTGCCGACTAACGCGAGATGCGCGGGCGAAAACTGACACGACAGGCAATAATTTTTATTAGACCTCTTGCGAAATTCGGGATTTTAGTTTTAGCGCTTAAAATCATCAGAAAAGTCTCTTTGGTGACACCGAATAAAGGCTTAAAATTACTGGATTTTAAGTTTTTGACCATTCATTGATCTCTGAATTTGTGCCGATTTCTTATCGGCGACATCTTTATTTTAATTTCGCAAGAGGTCTA
>JAJAZE010000224.1 GCA_026785925.1 Pyrinomonadaceae bacterium | reverse complement strand
CCCGCCAGCGGCGCAAAAACCAACAGCAAAGTGCTGATGACAATCGGCACGACCGCCGTCGCCGCGCTGAGGATTGCCACGCGGTCGAGTTCGCGGACGGAGCGATAAAAGTTATTCGATTTTTCTTTCGGATTAAGCAGCATCGGAAATCTACTTTGCCGTTTCCGATTGAGTTTTGAGAATTTGTCGCCGCAGATAATCGAGAGCCGCCTGCGAAGCCCGCCAGCGAATTAGATAGCGGTCGCCGGGCAAATTTAGTTTCAAAGATTTCACGCACGATTCATCCGCGTAGCCGATAAAAACCGTGCCGACGGGTTTTTCTTCGCTCCCGCCGTTCGGTCCGGCGATGCCGGTGACGGAAATCGCGTAGTCGGTCGCCGCTCGCTCGCGCATTCCTTTCGCCATCGCTTCGGCGACTTCGGCGGAAACCGCGCCGTGCGCTTTTATCAAATCACCGGAAACATCGAGTGTGCGCGTTTTTGCTTCGTTCGAGTAAGTCGTCGCGCCTTCCATAAAATACGCGGACGCGCCGGAAACATCGGTCAAACGCTCGGCGATTAAACCGCCGGTGCAGCTTTCGGCGACGGCGAGAGTTTTTCCGCTTTCGGTCAAAAATTTGCCGATAATTTCTTCCATCAACTCGCCGTTCGTCGCAAAAACGGCGATGCCTAACTGCTCGACGATTTTCCCCGCTAATTCTTCGAGCGTTTTTTCGGCTTCCGTTTCGCTTTCCGCTTTCGCCGCCAGATTGACTTCGATTTCGCTGCGATTAAAAAGAATCGAGGTTTCAACAGTTCCGTAAGTTTTATAAATCGGCGCAATTGCTTCGTCAACCGCCGATTCGCCGATTCCCGAAACGCGCAGAATTCTCCGGCGAACGACGATTTTGCCCGCCGATTTTTTTAAATCTGGTAGAACGTGCGCCTCGAACATCGGCTTGAGTTCACGCGGCGGTCCGGGCAGAATCACGAAAAATTTATCGCCGACGGCAACCGACATTCCGACCGCCGAACCGTTCGGATTCGGTAAAATCTTCGCGCCTTCGATAACAAAAGCCTGCCGCTTGTTTATCTCCGGCATCTCGCGTCCCCAACGGCGAAATCTGATCCTTAAATCTTCAACCAATTCTTCGTGATAAATGAGTTCGCGCCCGATTGCCAGCGCGGAAATCGGGCGCGTAATGTCGTCTTCGGTCGGACCTAATCCGCCGGTTGTAATCACGATGTCCGAACGCCGCAAAGCGTCGCGCATCGTTTCTTCGAGCCGCGCCCGGTCGTCGCCGACGACGGTTTTCAATTTGACTTCGATGCCGATTTCGTTGAGCTTTTCCGTCAGCCAGAGACTGTTGGTGTCGGTTTTCGTCGGTGTCAAAAGTTCCGAACCGACGGCGATTATTTCAGCAGAAAGCATAAATTTCAAATTACGAATTTCAAATTACGAATTACGAATGCTGCATCTTCGCCTTCATTCGTAATTCGTAATTTGAAATTCGTAATTGTTACTATTTTTTGTCGTAAATATCGTGCAGCACTTCCGAGATTGATTGGCGTTGAACAAACGGGTCGGCGGACGCATTGCCGTTTGTCTCCTGACGTTTTTTTTCGCCGTCGGTGTCGGCAAAACTTCTGACCTGGCGCAGCGGTTTGCCGTTTTGCTCCGACTTCCTTGCGGGTTCGTCAACGATGCTTGTCGGAACATAGTCGTGATTGATTTCCGCCAGCCGCTGGATTTGTTTTTTCTGTTCAGCCATCGCGTCCTGTTTTTTCCCATTCAGCAATGTCAGTCCGGCGCGGCTGTTTTCGAGAATCGCTTTACCGCGATTGCGGCGGGCGCGTTCGAGAGCGCGAATGGCGGCGGAAGTTTGCGGAGCATCGGCTGGCTCGCGTTCGATTTTTCGTAAAACCTTAACGTAATTTCTCAATTCCGGCGACGGAAGAACATATTTTCCCTCTTCGGCGTTTTCGTTTTCGATAATATACGACAAATGATTGACCGCCGATTTGTAATCGCCGATTTCGTGATAAAGTGCGCCGAGCGTGAAATAGACGAGCGGCGGCGCACCGTTCATCATTTGCAGCAGACGTTCGCCGCGATTGATGATTTCCTGAAGCTCGAAACCGAACCAGCGGCGTTCGTCGTCGCGCAAAATCTCGTTTGCCGCCAGATAAAATTCAAAAATCTCGCGTGTGCCGTTGCGCGACGGCTGCGAAAAGGTTTTCCAGAGAAAGTATGCGAAAATTCCAAAGAAAAATATCACGAATAATGGAAATTGAGCGACCATCAGCATCGTCGCAATCACGCCGAACGCCAGCGCATACTGCGCGTTTTCCTTGAGCGATCCGGGAACCTTTTTTTGTAGTTTATTGTTGCTCACCCTTTTACCTGAATGTTCACGCCGCTTTTCACCGTTCAGAAATAAAGAACACAAAGGAAATAAAACAGCGTCCTTTGTGTTTTAATTTGAAAAAGTGTTTAGTCACCAAAAACTATTAAACCGAAGGCGGCGGTGCTTCTTTCTCATCCGTTACCTTATCGTCTTTCACGCTCGGCGATTCATCGGTTTGATGTTCGGCTTCTTTCACGCTCGGTTTTTCATCAGCTTGATGCGCGGTTTCTTTCACGCTCGGCTCCTCGTCAGGCTGGTGTTCGGCGGGACGCGCCTGTTTTTTGGCTTCGTCTTCGATTTTAAAGCCAAACTCCGCTAACAAATCTATCAATTTGCCGACGATTTTAGACGGCGAATTGATGACGAAAGAAAACGTCTCGCTCAGAGCGATGGATTCGAGTTCGACGAGCGAAGCGATTTTTTTCTCAAGCGGCAAATCCTCAAATTCCTTACGATAGGCTTCCCTTTTCATTTCATAATCCGGCTTAACTTCTTCCGGCTGTTTAGTCGTCATAATAACAATTTCTCCTGACTTTTCGATCTTCGCCTGCTCCGCCAGACGTTCGCCGCTTTCCCGCTTCTCGGCGGAAAGGTGTTTGATTTCGGTTTTGGTCGGCGCGGATAAAAGCTCGCCGCCTTTCGTGATTTTCACGACCGCAAACTCTGCTTTGCCGAACAATTCACGGTATAGCCCGACTCCCATTCGTCCCGCCGCGTCCGCCAGATAAGTTCCGATGGGCATAATCCCTTCCAAATTTTCACGTTCAAATTTTATTTCTGCTTCTTTCATAAAAATTAAGTTACTACTACTGATTTTACCCGAATGCGCGGCTGTGCGCCCGAAGCGGACGTTTCCGCGTCTTTCTTCTGACAATCTTCGCACAAGCCGAGAATTCGCATCGAATGATGAGTCAGCTTAAAGCCGTATTCGGCAGCCACCGAATCCTGCAAAGCCTCGATTTCCGGCGAAAAAAACTCGACCACTCTGCCGCATTCGGTGCAGATCATATGGTCGTGATGCTCTTGATTATAATGATGCTCGTAATAAGTTTTGCCGTCGCCGAAGCGCACTTCACGCGCTAAACCGGCATCGGTCAAGAGTTTTAAAGTTCGGTAGACGGTCGTGTGTCCGACGCTCGAATCCTGTTTATGCACCAGCCAATATAAATCTTCGCTCGATAAATGCTCATCGGTTTGCAGGAAAATATCTAAAATCAAATCTCTCTGCGCGGTGTGCCGCAAACCGGCTTTCTGAATATGTTCGGAAAATACTTCTCTTTCCGTCTGAAAATTGTTTTCCTTGCCCGTCATAACTCTGATTATCCAAATGGTTAAAGAGAAAAATTAAAATTCAACTTTCGTCTTTTCGCTGTTCACTTTTTACTTTTTATTACTCAAACATCTTATCATTTGAGATTCTTTTTCGCTAACAAAATTTGCCCGCGTATTTTTTCGAGATTACCTTTATTCGCGCCCCGCGCCTCGGCTAAATTCAATGAACGCGCTCCCAGTTGCAGGTAAATTTCGAGTGTTTCCGGCGAAACATTATCGCGCAAAACGCTCAAATGGCGGCTAAATGTTTCAATATCAGCCCGCGCGAAAGTTCCCGTTAAAGCCTCGGCGGTCGTTTGACCGGCGAGATTTTCGACGGTGCTTTTAATCAGCGGCAACAGAACTTTTCGCGCTTCGGATTCGTTCAAACCGCAGCCGTTCAGCATCTCGATTGCCGCGTCAATCAGCGCAACCAGATGCCCGCAAGCCGTCACCGCCGAAGCGTGATACAAAGTTTTATATTCGCCGGCGACCGAAAACGGTTTGCCGCCGAGTTCGCCGACGATTTTTTTCGCCGTGATAATCGCTTCGTCATCGCCTTCGACGCAGAAATAAGCGTCCGCAAATTTATCCGCTCCTAAAACCGCGTCGCTGATTGAAATCAGCGGATGAATCGAACCGACGCGGCAGCCGTTGGTTTTTAATTTGTTTAGAATTTTTGACGAAAGTGCGCCGCTCGTGTGAAAAATCTGCGGCGCGGTTTTTAATGTTTTCAGCAAACGGTCGGCGACGTTTTCAATTTCAGAATCCTGCGTCGTGATTAAAATTACGTCCGAAGTTAAACCGGAAAAATCATCCGCTGACTTTACTTGCGGGTTTGATTCAATTATTTTCGCCACCTTCACGGCAGTAACGTGATTTCGCGCAAACAGATTTTCAATCGTAATTTTTTTTCGGTCGAGCGCGATTGCCAACGCGCCGCCGAGTCTGCCAACGCCGATTATTGAAATGGTGAATTTTTCCGTCATTTGGGTAAAATAAATGAAGCGTGGACATAATTCAAAACCAACGAAAACGGGCGTTTGACTGGAGAGAGAAGCGTCTCGCTTGCCGTCCGTTCGAGCGCAGCCGGAGACGGACACGCCTCTCGATT
>JAJAZE010000223.1 GCA_026785925.1 Pyrinomonadaceae bacterium | reverse complement strand
CGGACAGATTTTAGAGTGGGTTGGAACCAGCGACAACTACAGATTCAAAAACAGTAAGTTTTTTTTGAATTTGTAATAAATTTCAAAAAACGGCTAAATCGGGCTTTAATCGGCGGGGTTTGTTCTCAGAAAACCGCCGCCGCAAAACTGAGGTATCGTATGGACAATACCAGCCGTTTCGTTTCTTTCATCTGCTCTAAAAATCCATCCGCCTAATTATTACAGCGCGGTTTCATAAAATTCAGAAACACATAATTGGCGACGTTGCGCCCCGCCGATTATCCGGCAACCTGGTCGAAGGTATAATGGATTCCGCCATAAACGCGGGCGCGTTCTTCTTCGTTCGCCATTGCCGTAAATCCGGCATACGAGCGCGTCGCGCCGCCCGCGCCGTCCCAGGTATGTTGAAAACGAATGTCGTCGCGCCCGAAAAACAAAGCGAGAATCGTTGATTCCGAAGTGCCGATTGCTGCCATATTTCCCGCGTAGGTCGGATATGGCGGAGTGATAATCAGCGATGACCAATTCGCGTCCTGCGCCGTGTTTGGATTGCCGTCTTCGTCGGCACGTCGAATCGCCGTCACGGGTCGCCAAAAACCATAAATATATTTGCTGGTCATCGTCGTTTGCGGCGCGTCGTGCTGCGCGATATTCAGCAGGGCGAAAAGTCTGGCGTTTTCCGCCGTCGTGGTGTTGCGCGAGATGGCGACGGTGCGGGCGACGTTGTTCCAGACGAAAAAGATCGTCGTCGGAGTGTTGACGTTTGCCCAAAGCTGCGCCACTTTAGTTTGGTCGGCGGTGCGCGTCGTGCTGGTTGCTGAACCGATTTCTTTGACTTCATTTAATCGCGGGCGTATTCATCGCTCGTCATCGCGGGCGGCGGATTCGGCGCGAAGCGAGTGCCGGAAGTAATCGCAAACGGCAAGACTCCCGGAAATTGCGTAAAGCCGGCGGCGGTGCTTGGCACAATCGGCTGCCAATTGCCCGCCGCCATTGATAAAACATACGGCGGCGGCGTAACATTCCAGCCGTCATTGGCGCGAACCGTCAACATTCGCTCGGCGACGGTGCGCCCGACTCTGACACCTAAAAACGCCCGATACGAAGCAATTCCGGTGAGCGAGTCGGTTAATTCCGTGTCGAAAATTGACGCTCGCATCGGATACAAAGCGACTAAAACGTCGCGTGCGACTTACGCGGCGGCGGCTCCCCGCGAAGCCAAACGGCTGGCGGGAATCTCAATTAAATAAGGCGTGTAAGTTCCGTCAATCGAATTAACGGCATCGAACATCACCGCGTACATCATCGCAAAACTTCGCACGGGAAAAATCGGCGGCGGCTGTTATCCGGGCGGGCGGGCGGTTTCCTGCAAAACCCGATTCCACTGCAAAACGACATTTTCGCCGGGCAGATTCGTGTCGCTTTCGTTTGTGTCCTGCGCCTGAACATTCGTCAGAGTGCAAAACAGAATTGTGATTGTCAAAAGACAATTTAGAAGTTGTTGGTAGTTCATTTGATTATTCTCCTTATATTTGTAAAGTTTGTTGCTCTAAACTATTGAAGTCTGTGCGTAATTCAACCGACTAGAGCGATGTTAATTTTTTCATTTTCCGCGTTTGACTTGTAGAGTTTTTCTTTCAACAAACGCACAGCCTCGCGCAAAATGTCTTGACCTTCGGCGGATGCCGGTTCAATCGTTTCCTGAACAAGCGGCGCAAGCCGAAGAGATGACGAAAAATCAACTCTCCCGATGGCGATGCGCCGCTTGCCATTTTTATTGAGCATTGGCGGCGGCGACGGGAATGTCGCTGCTCGCACCGAATTGATGCGCGGCGAATTGTCCGTTGGAACTTTGCACGATATACCACGTTCCGCTGCGATAAACGGCGATGTCGGTTTTGCCGTCGCCGTCGTAATCGCCCGGCACGGGTTTGTCCGTGTTCAAGCCCCAACTGACAGCGCGAAAAGCATTGTCCGAACTCCGTAATAGATACCAAACACCGCCGGTTGAAACGGCGCGAAAAACAGCAAAATCCGTCCGCCCGTCGCCGTCGTAATCGCCGGGAACAATTCGGTCGCCGCTTGTGCCGAACGGCTGCGCCCGGAAAGTGTTGCTGCCGCTTTGCATCACATACCAGGTTCCGTCGGACGGACGAAAAACGCTCAGGTCAGTGCGTCCGTCGCCGTCAAAGTCGGCGGTCGAACTGCGGTTGACGCTGACGCGGACGGCTGCATACACATCGCCGCTTCCCAATCCGCCGGTGCGACTTGAAACTCGAATGAAAATCGAAGCGTTGACAAACAGAGAAATTCGCTAAATTTTTAATTGTCCGATGAGACACGCTTTTTCGCGCCGGAAGCCGACGCTCATAGCAAGCGGGGACGCTTGCGCTCCAGTCTTGCTCCAGTCCTTAAAAATATGGCTCATGATAATTGGCAAAAGGTGAGAGAAGTTTTTGATGTCGCCGTGCGGCACAAGCCGAAAGAACGTCAAAATTACATCGTTAAAACCTGCGGCGAAGATAAAACTCTGCTCGCCGAAGTCGAATCGCTTTTGTCGTCGCTCGACAGTGCCGAAGATTTTATGGAAACGCCCGCCGTCGCCAAAGTTGCGGGTGTCATTGAAGCTGAAACAAAACAACTCGAACAGGGAAAATGTTTCGGGCATTACGAAATTATCCGGCAAATCGGCGCGGGCGGAATGGGCAAAGTTTATCTTGCCAGAGATAAAAAACTTGATAGGAAAGTTGCCGTCAAAATTCTCAACGAAAAATTCAATCGGGACGAATCGAATCTGCGACGTTTTATCCAGGAAGCCAAAGCCGCTTCGAGTTTGAATCACCCGAATATCCTGGTCATTCACGAAGTCGGTGAATCGGAAGACGCGCATTATATCGTCAGCGAATGCGTCGAAGGCGCGACACTGCGCGAGATTTCCAGTCAAGAAACTTTGCCGTTACCCAAAATTTTGGAGGTTTCAATCCAAATCGCGGGCGCACTCTGCACGGCGCACGAAGCGCACATCGTTCACCGCGACATCAAACCGGAAAATATAATGCTGCGACCCGATGATTTCGTGAAGGTTTTGGATTTCGGTCTGGCAAACCTGGTCGAGCAGAAAAAATCTTTCGTCAATCCGCGTAACGAAATCGGGCGGCAAAACGAAACGACCAAAGGTTTGATTTTAGGAACCGTCAATTATATGTCACCCGAACAGGCGAAAGGCGAACGGGTTGACGAGCGGACGGATATTTTCAGTTTCGGCGTTCTCATTTATGAAATGCTGGCGGGCAGAACGCCGTTTGCGGGCGATTCGATGCCGGAAACTCTCGCCAATTTGATAAATTCGGAGCCGCCGCCGCTGGAACTTTTTGCGGAAGACGCGTCGCTTGAGATGCAGCGCATCGTTTCAAAAATGCTTCGCAAAAACGCGGACGAGCGTTATCAAACGATGAAAGAACTGCTCGCCGATTTGAACGATTTGCGCGAAAATCTCGCGTCCGGCGAACGCCTGGAAAAATCGCATCCGTCCGCTGCAAAAAATACGACCAAGAGCGGACGGACGGCGACGGGCGACACAAACATTCCGACCGACGAAACAATTTACAATTCCGCCGGACAAATCAAACCAAACAAACTGCTCTCCGCATTTGAATTGTTGAATGACTTTTTTGCCGCCGTCGGTTTCGGTCGCGGGTCGCGCGGCAAATGCCAAACAAATCGAATCGGTCGCCGTGCTGCCGTTTTTCAACGTCGCGGCTGACCCGGAAACCGAACACCTCTCGGACGGCATCAGCGAGAGTTTGATAGACCGACTTTCGCAATTGCCGCAGTTAAAAGTCATCGCCCGCAGTTCGAGTTTCAAATACAGCAGTGAAAATCCAGACCTCCGGGACGCGGCGCATAAACTCAGCGTGCAGGCGATTATTACGGGCAGAGTTGCGCGGCGCGGCGATAATCTTTCAATCAGAGTCGAGATGGTTGACGTGCGCGATGACAGAATTTACTGCGTCGCGTCGGGCTATCGCAGTATAAATATCTAGCGGTTCCCGGACGGTGGCAGCAAATCAGAAACATCTTTGACGTAAAAATGCCCGCCGCCAAAGTCGCGGACGTAATTGAAGCCGCAACGACACATCCTGAATCTGAAAAGCAGCCGGAAGCATTGCCGCGTCCCGAAGCCGTCAACCGAACGGAGGAAATTGCGCTGACGACCGGCAAAGATAAAACACAAACTTTTTCGAGTGATCGGAATTTCACCACCGCGTTCAAACGCCGTCGAAGAAAAATTATCAGCGGCTTGTGCGCTTTTTTGGTTTTTTCTATTTTGAGTATGAGCGTCTATAGATTCTCAAAATCTGAAAACGCCGTCGAGCATTTCCGCCAAATGAGATTAAACCGTTTGACCAGCATTGGCAACGTCGGCGATTTCGCCCGACGGCGCGCGCGTCGCTTTCTTTTATATAAAAAATGAAAAATGGAGCATCGGAATAGTTTCGAAGGACGGCGGCGAAACCGAATAGAACTTCAATGTTCCCGACGGAGTTTTGGAACGTCTGCTTCGATGGTCGCCGGATGGACAATCTTTGTTTTACATCAAAAACGACGGCAATGTCGGTAATGTCTGGTCGCTCCTGCTGAACGGTCAACTGCCGAAACAAGTCACGAAGTTCGATTCACAATTGTTGGCAGATTTCGTTCCGACACAACCCGGCAAAAAGACAATCGCCACGCGCACCGTCAAGTTGAGTGATGTCGTGATTTTTTCGTCAGAATAATTACCGACGCTAAACAGTTGAGGTGAGATTTACAAGTTGCCTGATTGAAATGATAATCCTTAGAAAACTCGTGTAGAATAATTTGATATATGCGCGACATACCCGTTGGGAACGGTTCTCTGCTTGTAACTTTCGACGAAAAATATCAAATCCGCGACGTTTATTTTCCGCACGTCGGACAGGAAAATCACACGGAAGGTTTTCCGTTTCGCTTTGGCGTGTGGGCGGACGGCGAATTTTCGTGGATTTACTCGGATGATTGGAAACGGAAACTTTGTTATCTGCCTGAAACACTTGTTACCGATGTTGAATTAACCAATGAAAATTTAGGTGTCGAAATCGTCTGCAATGATACGGTTGCCAGTCACGAAAACATTTTTCTGCGGCGCGTGCGCGTGCGAAACCTGCGCGACACGGAGCGGAAGATTCGCGTTTTTCTGCACCACGATTTTCGCATCTACGAAAACAAAATCGGCGATACGGCGTTTTATGACCCGGAAAGCTCCGCGTTGATTCATTACAAAAAACATCGCTATTTTTTAATCAACACCGCGCCGCATTTCGACGTTTTTTCGACCGGCAGAAAGGCTTTCGGCGCACAGGAAGGAACGTGGCGCGACGCTGAAGACGGCATTTTGAGCGGCGGCGCGATTACCGAAGGCTCGGTTGATTCGACCGTCGGCGTTTATCTTTATTTAAACGCGCACGGCGAACAGGAATTTTATTATTGGATTTGCGCCGGAACTTCGCACGACGAAGTGATAAAACTTAATCGTCACGTTCACGAGCAAACTCCGCAGACATATTTAAATTATACGGAGAATTACTGGCGCGTTTGGGTAAATAAAAACGATATGGATTTCGCGGATTTGTCGGCGGAAATCGTCGCGCTGTTCAAGCGTTCGCTTTTAATAATCCGCACCCAAGTTGATAATGACGGCGCGATTTTAGCCGCCAACGATTCGGACGTGACGGAACGCGCCACCGACCATTACAGTTATCTTTGGACGCGCGACGGCGCGTTTGTCGCCAACGCGCTCGACCTTGCCGGTTATCCGTTTTTGACCAGAAAGTTTTTTGAATTGTGCGCGAAGATCATTCACGATGACGGTTATTTCACGCAGAAATATAATTCCGACGGCACGGTCGCCTCCGGCTGGCACGCGGCGTGGGACGTTTGGGGACAAAAGAAACTCGTGCCGATTCAGGAAGACGAAACCGCGCTGGTGATTTGGGCTTTGTGGGAGCATTACGATAAGTTTCGGGAGATTGAATTCGTCAGAAAATTTTACCGTTCATTGATAATAAAAGCGGCGGATTTTATGGTGAGTTTTCGTCACGAAGCAATGCGACTGCCCGCGCCGTCGTGGAATCTTTGGGAAGACCGGCGCGGCATTCATACGTTCACCTGCTCAACGGTCGTCGGCGGTTTGCGGGCGGCGGCAAACTTTGCCAGACTTTTCGGCGAAACGGAACGCGCCGAATCTTACGAAACGGCGGCGGCGGAAATCGTTTCGGCGATGCGCGAGCATCTATACAGCAATGAGTTAAAAAGATTTCTACGCAGCCTGCATTTTCACGGTGATGATTTTTACGAACCGGATGCGACGGTTGACGCTTCGATTTTCGCGGCGTTTTATTTCGGCGCATTCTCGCCCGATGATGAAATGGTTGAAAATTCGATGCGGGCAGTCGAAGAAACGCTCCGGGTAAAAGGCGACATCGGCGGCATCTCGCGTTTTGAAATGGACGGTTATATGCGCTCGGAAGATTTGCCGGGCAACGCCTGGTTTATCTGCACACTCTGGCTGGCGGATTATTATATCGCCCGCGCCGAAACAAAAAAAGATTTACGAAAGGTATTGGAAATTTTAGATTGGACGACCAAACGCGCCCAGCCGTCGGGCGTTCTCGCCGAACAGGTTCACCCGACGACGGGCGAGCCGATTTCCGTTTCGCCGCTCACTTGGTCGCACTCGACTTTTGTGGCGACGACGATGAATTATTTACGAAAACTTTCGCTAATTTCTGAAAAGTCGTAGAATTGTTGCGAGGTGAAGGAAATGGAAAAAATTCTCGACGCGACGTTTGACGGTGAAGTTTTTCGCTCTGACGAGCCGGTTGATTTAGCTTCAAATACCAAAGTTAAAATTATTATCGAAGATGAAGAAGAGCCGAAAAAGCTGAAACTCGTCGAAATGCCTAAGAAAGGAAAGGGCGAGCCATACGCATTTCTGAAATATCTTGAATCGGTCACTATTGACGCGCCGCCGGATTTCGCATCGAATCTCGATGAATATCTGTATGGAGGCAAATCTTTGGAATGAGGAATGAACTTCTTTTCGACACCTCTTTTGCGGTTGCCAGAGCGTCGCCCAAAGATCAATTTTACCCAAAAGCAAAATTTTGGTCGGACAAAATACAAGCTGAAAACATTTCGGTTGTCGTCACCCAAGCCGTCATTTTAGAAATCGGAAACGCCCTTTCAAAATTGCAGTTTCGTCAGGTCGGCATTGGTCTGTTGAAAAGTTTTGAAAAATCAGAAAATATAATCGTCATCTCGATGACCAACGAGTTATACGATAAAGCCTTTGAAATTTTTCGCAGTCGTCCCGACAAAGAATGGGGTTTGGTTGACTGCGTTTCGTTCGTCGTGATGCAGGAACGGAAAATTACTGACGCTTTGACCGCTGACGAGCATTTTACGCAAGCCGGTTTTCGCGCTTTATTAACGGAAAAATAATTCTATGCGGAGAGCAAAAATTTTAGCGACCCTTGGACCGGCGACCGATACGCAGGAAAAAATCGAAGAACTGCTGCACGCCGGATTAAATGCCGTGCGGATCAATATGTCGCACGGTTCGCACGACGCGCACGAAAAAACCATTGCGCGGGCGCGGGCGGCGGCGAGAAAACTCGATTTGCCGCTGGCGATTCTGGTTGATTTGTCGGGTCCGAAAATTCGCACCGGAAAATTAAAAGGCGGCGCGGCGGTTTTTCTCGAAACGGGCGCACAATTTATTCTGACATCGCGCGAAGTCGAAGGCACGGCGGCGGAAGTTTCGACAAATTACGCCGAAATTCCGAAGCTCGTCGAAATTGGCGCACGGGTTTTGCTCGACGACGGCGCAATCGAACTCGTCGTCGAAAGCATCTCCGAAACCGCTGTCGTGACGCGCGTCGTCAGCGGCGGACTGCTCGCCGAACGCAAAGGAATCAATTTGCCGAACACGAGTTTGCCGATTCCTTCGCTGACCCAGAAAGACCGTGTGGATTTGGATTGGGCGTTAGAACAAAATATTGATTACATTGCGCTTTCATTCGTTCGGAAAGCCGAAGACTGCGCCGAAGTTCGTCAGATTATCAAACAAAAACACCGCCGCAAACTCGGCAAACCGCTGCTCGTCGCCAAAATCGAAAAGGCGGAGGCGATTGCTAATCTCGATTCGATTTTAAAGGAAACCGACGGCGTGATGGTCGCTCGCGGCGATTTGGGAGTCGAGACGAGCGTCGAACTCGTGCCGGTTTATCAAAAACAGATTATCGAAAAAGCCGTTCTCCACGATAAATTCGTCATCACCGCGACGCAGATGCTGCAATCAATGATTATCAGCCCGCGCCCGACTCGCGCCGAAGCCTCGGACGTAGCGAACGCCGTCTGGGACGGAACCGACGCGGTGATGCTGTCGGCGGAAACGGCGACCGGACAATATCCGGTCGAATCGGTGGCGACGATGAAACGCATTATCGAAGCGGCGGAAACGGTCGAGACGACTAAACTCAAAAGACCGGTGAAATTTACCGAACAACCGACGGGCAGAACGTCGCAGGCACTCTGCAAGTCGGCGGCGATTTGCGCCCGTGAAATCAAAACCGATAAAGTCGCCGTCTTTACCGAATCGGGTTTAATGGCGCGGCGTTTATCGAGTGTGCGCTCCGGCTTGCAGACTTTCGCGCTGACCAATTCCGAAGATGTCCGCAATCAACTCGCTTTGATTTGGGGCGTGAAACCGTTTTGCCACGAAGACAAAGATACGACCGAAACGATGCTCAAGGAGGGCGAGAAAACTTTGCTCGACGCGCAAGTCGTCGCCGAAGGCGAGACCATCGTAATGATGGCGGGTCGCCTTTCGGGTTTGGGTTTGTCGAGTTCGGTCATCGTCTGGACTATCGGCGAAGATTCACCCGGACGCTGAAAATGGCAAAAGGTTCGAGGCAAAATTAAAAAGAATAATCGAGTCAAGAACATGGAAAAATCTCCTGAAGAAAAACTTAAACAGGAAAAAATGCTGAAGACGACGCGAACGGTTTGGATGATTCTGATCCCGATTTTTGCCATCGTCATTGTCTTTAACTTGTATAATTGGTGGGCGCAGGGAAAAGACAATCTGCCGAGTATTTTATCGCCGTTGGGAATGATTTTTGTCGGGTTGGCGAGTCTTACCGGCTCGCGTCACAAACTGTTGTCTTACGTTTTTTTAGTGATCGGTGCGATTGCCGTCATCGGCGGACTCGTGACCGTGATTATGGCACTGCGAGATTAAAAAAGGGAGTGAACAGTTTTTTAAACTATTCACTTCCCTTTCCCTTAGCACCCGATTGTCGAAGCTAAAATAGCGGTTACAAACTTTCCCGAATTTTACTTTTTTCCCGGCTGAGTCTTTTTCAAAGATTCAGGCTTATGTGCCGCCTCTTTACCGCTTTTTTCGCTTTCCACCAGATATTCCGAGTTGTCTTTGGAAGCCGCGACGTGATGACCTTTGATGTCAATCGGCGCGGTCAGCTTCTTTTTCACCGTGCCGGAAGTTTTCCCCTGCGGCGTTTCCCATTCGACCTGATCGCCCGTTTTCAACTCATCAGCCATTATTTGCCGCCTCCATTTGTTTGCCGAGTTTGTTCGGGTCAAAGTAGGCGTGAAAGCGCGTAATTTTGTCGCCGCTGATTTCCAGAATGCTCACGCCATCGTAAGAAATTTCATTGCCCGCGCCGCTCGTGCCGCTCGTCGTCCATTCTAAAGCGGCGGTATCGCCGGGAACGATTTCGTTGCGAAAAGTTGATTTAACTTCGCCGAAACTTTCGCGGTAGCTCGTCCAGAACTCGCGCACACCGATATTTTTATCTTCGGTGACGACGTTGCCGATTTCGCAGTCTTCACTGAAAAGACTGACGATTGTTTCCAAATCGCGCTCCGATTCCAATTTATAAAGCGCGTCAATAAATTGTTTTGCCGTATTTTCTGCCATTTGTTTACACCTTTCCTTTCGTTCGTTTTCAGTTAAAACTGTCTTTTTAGAATCTGATATACAAACCGCTTAGTCAAGTTTTACTGATGATGCTTGGAAGGCAAATTTTCGCGTCCCCAACGCAGAGTTCGGCTCATCCAGACGAGTTCGTCGAGAAAATCCACGACGAATTTGTCGTATTTCTCGTCGAGCAGTTTGCCGTTTTCGTCAAACTTGTCCTGCACCTGCGGAAAATTCAAATCGCTGAATGTGACGGCTAAACCTAATTCCCTGACCATCGGAACGCACGATTCAATGACGCGCGTTCCGCCCCACGGCGCGGCGGAAACGCCGACCAGACCGACGGCTTTGTGAATATATTCCTTCAAAAGCAAATCAAGAACGCTTTTCAGAATTCCCGGATAACCGTGATTATATTCGGGCGTGACGATCACCAAACCGTCGGCTTCGATAATCGCGTCCCGCCATTCAGGATAACCTTTGCCGATGGCAGTGCCGTAATCATCGGTCGGCAAATTGAAATCGCGCACGTCGAAAAGTTTCGTCTCAACGTCTTCGCGCTCCGACATTTTTTCCTCTAGCCAGCGAGCGACGTTTGCGCTCTTGCGCCCCTGACGATTCGTTCCCAAAACAATCGGGATAAACATTTTTTCTTTAGTCATAGTTTTTATTTTTTACGGCTCTTCGTAACCGGTGGCGCGAATTTGCAGATCAAACTGCTGCGGATTTTTTGAAAAATAAAGCCCGCCGCGCCGCTCGGAATTGGCGGGCGCGTAAGTTAAAGTCGCGCTGCTGGTTTCGACGCTTTCCGTGCCGTTTTTCAATTCGCCTTCGATGGTGACGGCGGCGGCGGTTTGATTGCCGCTGTTGACAACGCGGAATTTAACGAGATAACCATCGCCGCTCGGCTCGGATGAAGCGAAACTGACTTTGATTTGCGGCGGCGTTGTCTCTTCGGTCATCGCGCGGTAAAGCGTCGTGCCGGTTGCGACGACGACCAAAAACAAACCGGCGGCGGCAATTACCAATTCCCAGAACGGCGTTTTCCGGCTCTTTTTCGGCGCGTCTTTTTTATCTTCCGATTTTTTTTCAGTCATTTTTTTTACAGAATAAATCTCGAAGCCGCCGCGCCAATCGCGGCGGGAAAAGCCAGCACGACGGTTGTTTTGAGCATTTCCGCCAAAGCCATATCGTCAATGCTGCCGAACGTCCAGAGAATATAAAAACTGATGAGCAGCGCAATCGCGTAGCCGACCACGGTAAAACGCAGGAAAACATTCAAAAAAGATTTGTCCGGCGACTTGGTTTTTTCGTGTCCGCGAAATTCGACGGCATAAGCAAAAGCGTGCATCAGCAGCAAAGTAAAGGCAATCAGCGCGAGCGTGTGCCAATCGGACATCCGATAAGAAATCAAAATCATTTCCTCAGTCGGCGCAACGCTCATCGAAAGAAAAAGTGCGCCGACCGCCATCAAAAACAATTCGCCGAAATAGCTCGCCTGCCGCTTTCGGCTCGCCGATTCTTTCGATTCTTCTTGATCGCCAACCAGCAGACTTTGCGCGAACATCGCGCCGAAGCTGCCGATTATCGTCTGAATTAAAACTTTTCCGACGATTTCGCCGATTGTCATTTGAAGATTAATTACGCCGAACAAACTCAACAACACAATCGAAACGACAAAGCCGACCGCGTAGGCGACAAACGTGTCAATCGTGTCGTCCCAAACGCTCGAAGTCGTCTCAAAACCGTCGTAATAAGACAATCCGATGAGCAAAGGAACGGTCAGCAAAGTGAACAGCGTGAGCCGCCAGCCATTCATATAAAACCCCAAAAACCACATTTCCATTGTCATCAACAACGGAAATGAAAACAACATCGCTCCGCCGAAGGCACGCGCCAGATGAATGAAAAAAATTTTCGTGTCGCTTCTTTTCGGTTTAGCTTCGGAGTTCATAAATAAAAGAATGTCGAACGACCGCGCTGACGTGGGACAAAACACACGAAAGCTGAAATAGAATAAACGCCGCTGTTTCGTCCCCACGTTCAGCGACCTGTGAGACCGCCCGTAACAAGGAGCGAATTTACGGTCTGCACTATCATTTACAAACGACAAAAACGGAACAATACGACCCTGCGACCGAATGACGAGGTTAGCGCGAGGCGAAAACGAATCCGGTGCAGTTCTTTACACACACTAATCATTACAAAGCACTAATACGATTTACTGCTTTGAACCGCATTGATTACAATAGTTTTTTGTTTCTCCAAGCTCGAATTCAGCACCGCATCGGCTGCAAAATTTGAGCGCGACTCGGATATGAACGTCTTCGCCGGTGGCAAGTTTGATAGTCAATTCAAATTCGCGTGAAGTGCCGTAGACTGCCCTCGAACCGTCGGAAACTTCGTAACTCGTGATGCCGGTGACAATGTTTTTTTTGCCGCCGTCGAAATGTATAACGCCTGCAAACTCCGCATCGGGACGACTGTTTGGAAGTGTCGCCATTAGCTCTAAATAATATGCAATTTTCTTTCCGAAAGAATCAATCCACATAAAATATATCCATTATTTCCACCCGCTGACTGACGCAAAGCAAATACGCTGTGTCCCTTAAGGAAATTAGGGAGGCGTATCTCTTTGTTTTCACAAAATCACTTCGCCGTATTCGTCAATCGAAATGCAGTCTTCGGCGGCGATTTGCCAGCGTCCTTCGCGGTAGACGAAAGTTAATTTCGTCCGGGAAATATATGAAGTAAATTCGCCGTCGTAAGGCGTGCGGCGAACGGTGTTTTGGACGCAGGAAATAACCACGCGGTCGGCGGTTCTCTCTAATAATTCTTCGTTGTAGATATTATATGAATTAAAGTTTGTGTCCAGTCCGGCGGAGCTGAGAACGGCGTTTTTGTTTCTGGGTTCTTCCACCACGCCGCCGTCGGACAGAATGTAGGTATATTCATCGGCTAACAGCGGCGCGGCGATTAATTTGTTGCCGCGCGAGAAAGCCAATTCATATTTGCGCTTGATTGCCGCCAACTCGACCAGCAATTGCTCATCGAAATTTTGTCTGGTCGTTCCGCAGTAGGCGCACTTCGTTTGATTCGTTTCGAGAGATGCGTTGCATTCGCTGCATTCGTTTTGCATAGTTTTTAATCTACGAGTTACGCATTTGAAAGAAAAATTAACAGGATGGACAGGATGGACAGGATGGACAGGGTAAAAAAGGATTTGCTGAATTGTTTTATGATCCTGTTCATCCTGTCTATCCTGTTAAAATATGTCTTTAATTTTTCAACTGCGTAACTTTTATAATCTTCGTTTGTAAAATTCAATT
>JAJAZE010000222.1 GCA_026785925.1 Pyrinomonadaceae bacterium | reverse complement strand
TTCACATAAAATCTGCGGCGAATTGATAAAAGTGTTGCGGTGAATTTGTCCGAACTGCAAAAACTCGGCGTTTGCCAATCCGGGAATCAACTTCAAAACACGCTCTTGTTCGCCGTAACGCAGATGATTTTGAAAGCCGACGAGCGAGTAAGCATCCGCCATCAAATCTTCCTGCCGTAACTGAACCGCCGCGTAAGGTTCACGTCCGGTCGAAGGCAGCGGCAAACCTTTCGGCTTCATACAACCGAAGCGCAGAGTGTCCACGCCGCGCCGGGCTAATTCCTCAATCGGCAGACACGCTTCAAACCATTTCGTATCTTCAAATCTTTTCAAAGGAACGCTTTTAGCTTCAATCAGCGCGTTATAAAAATTTGCGTATTGCTCTCTGTCGAACGGACAATTAACGTAATCGTCGCCGCCTTTGCCGTAACGCGCCGCCATAAAAGCGACGTTCATATCAATCGAATCCGCCGCGACAATCGGCGCAATCGCGTCGTAAAAGTAAAGCTGATCGTCGCCCGTAAATTTCATTATTTCCGCCGTCAAAGCCTCGGACGTTAACGGTCCGGTGGCAATGATGGTGATTTCATCGTCGGGAATCGCCTTGATTTCTTCCCGAATAAGCGCGATATTCGGATGCCGTTCGATTTTATCCGTGATGTATTCGCTAAACTTCCCGCGATCAACCGCCAAAGCCGCGCCCGCCGGAACTTTCGTCGCTTCGGCGGCGCACATCACGAGCGAATTTCCGCGCCGCAGCTCTTCTTTCAAAAGATACGGCGCAGAACCGATTTCATCGGATTTAAGCGAATTCGAGCAGACGATTTCCGCCAGTTGTTCCGTCCGGTGCGCCGGTGTCTGCTGCACGGGACGCATTTCATAAAGTCTGACTCGTGCGCCCGCTTCCGCCGCCTGCCACGCCGCTTCGACTCCGGCAAGCCCGCCGCCGATCACATTGATTTCTTTCATACTTTTTTAATCGTAACGGTTGAACGAAAAATAGTGAAGTCATTTCGCCGTTACAAAACCGGTTGGCGCGTCGGATGTCCGAGCATTCGATTAAATATCGAAAAGCCCGTCTTGTTTTGATAATTGCAGTAAATACACC
The DNA here is from genome assembly GCA_026785925.1 of Pyrinomonadaceae bacterium. Lineage (GTDB taxonomy): Bacteria > Acidobacteriota > Blastocatellia > Pyrinomonadales > Pyrinomonadaceae. The sequence goes on along the minus strand of JAJAZE010000222.1, from coordinate 1,619 downwards.
CGAATTGCCTTATTACGGAAAACTTTCCTTGACAGACTTGCGGTTGAAAAAGTATATTTTTTAATTCGGCAGCGAATTTTGCCACCTTAGCTCAGTTGATAGAGCATTCGATTCGTAATCGCGTCGATTGCTTTTTTTATTGCCCACCAAATCAAGCAAATATCAATTTCGATCAATAAATACAACGCCGCTATTGTTTCCTCTCGTTTCACCAAGTTCCCCATTGTTGCTCGAAATTTCAAGGGTTTACGGGAACGTTTACGGGAACATTTTGGCTCGACTCTGCTTTGACTAACTGTTAGAATCAGACGAGTTAAGGAGTTTCAGAATGGCAATAGCAACTACCGGCAGACCGAACACGGGATCAATTAAAACTAAAACGCGAAAAGACAAAAACGGCAATGTTAAAAAATTTATTCAAGCCGTCTTTCGCTTCGACAACGAAAAAGGTGAACCGGACGAAACTTCAAAAGTTGTAGAAAACTTATCGGAAGCCCGCCGCTGGATTCGTGAGCAGCAGGACTCGGTTCAAAATAATGGCGTTAAAGTGGTTCGTTTTCAACAAATAAGTTTCGCGCAATTTGCTGCCGATTTTGCCACCGTCAATATTATACCCGTTAAGCGAACGCCCGAAGGCAAAAAATATACGGGTCGAAAATCCTACCTGCCCGTTGTCTCGCAACTGAAATTTTTAACGGAATTTTTCGGCAAAGTGAAAGTTGTCGATATCGAACACGGCGACCTTATTAAATATACAAACTGGCGGATTGAAACTCCTATCGAGTTAAAGAGCGGTTTGACCAAAACCCGCAGCCCCTCGACCGTCAAACGCGAACTTGCACTGCTCTCCAAAATGTTTACAACACTTAAACGCCAGGGGAAAATTACAATCAGCCCGTTTGAGCGCGGCGAAACCATTCTGCCCAGCGCGGAAATTGAAACCGAGCGGCTGCGCGTTCTATCGCCTGAAGAAGAAGAGAAACTGTTTAACGCCTGCGACACGGTTAAAGGCGGCAGGCACCGCAGTCATATTAAACCTTTATTAATTTTTGCTATTGAAACCAGAATGAGGCGCAGCGAAATTCGCTCCTGCCGCTGGTCGGACGTTGATTTTGAATCAAACACAATTGGCGTCCGGCAGCAGAATACGAAAACTGAAAGACCGCGAGAAATTCCGATGGAACCGACTCGCCTGCTCCCACTTCTTCTGGAATTGAACTCAGCGGCACAGTCGGAATCCGACAGAATTTTCGGGCATTTGCCCGCCAGCTGCCGAAAGCCTTTTGAAACCGCGTGCAGAATTGCCGGAATCTTTGATTTGCGCTTTCACGATTTGCGGGCGACCTTTATTACAAGGGCAATAGAACGCAACATATCACCGGAGATTGTCCGCAAAGTGTCAGGACACAAACAGGACAAGGCATTTCAGAGATATTTGAGATTTTCAAAGAAAAGCCTGAACGAAGCGTTTTTTCCGCTGCGATAAGGAATTCTAGTTTCAAGAGTTAGTTTTAATAAAAACCAGAGAAATTATTAGATGTTCCGACAAAGTTAAAAGTAGTTAAGCTACTGCTCGTTCTTTGAAAATCTTAGTTTATTAAATCGGCAAATTGAATCAG
>JAJAZE010000221.1 GCA_026785925.1 Pyrinomonadaceae bacterium | reverse complement strand
TCGCCGCGCAAATGAACATTCCGCTCAACGAGCTTTATTCGATTTTGCAGGATATGCACGGGCTGACAATTACGAATTTGGACGAGCCGGACGAAACGACCGGTTTAACGGCGGCGGATTTGGTTTGCGATACCGGCGCGTCGCCGTTTCAGCAATTTGAGGACGCGGAACGCCGCCGCGCTCTTGCCGAAGCGATTGACAAACTGCCGGAACGCGAGCGGCAAGTCGTCGCGCTTTACTATCTCGAAGAATTGACAATGAAGGAAATCGGCGAAGTTTTAAGCGTCACCGAATCGCGCGTTTCACAAATGCACACGCAGGCAATCGTTCGTTTGCGCGTCAACTTGCCGAAATAAAAAATGAGTAACCCGGACGAAAAAGAAAAACTTTTAAGCGACGAAGAAATGTCGGCTTTGCTGCCGGAAAATCCGGCGGAAGGCGCATCGGGCGAAACCGACAAGCGGCGACCGATTGTGCCGTATAATTTTCGCCGTCCCGACCGTTTATCAAAGGAACAGGTGCGTTCGCTCTACCTGCTGCACGATTTGTTCGCCAAAGTTTTGTCGTCGAGTCTGCCGCTTTTTCTGCGGGCGATTACCGAAGTCAATCTGATCTCGGTCGAACAGCAGTCGTTCGGCGATTATCTGCGCGGAATGAGCGACCCGACGACGATTTTCAAAATCGCCGCCGACCAATTGCCGACCAGTTTCGCCATCGAAACCAATTCGTCAATCGCCTTTCCGATTATTGACCGGATGCTCGGCGGCGAAGGCGTTTACAACGGCGAGAAAAACGCGGCGACCGAATTGGAGATGAAAATTCTCGAAGGCTTTCTGCGCGTCGTCACCGAAAATTACTCGGAAGTCTGGCGACCGATTGTTGACTTTAAAACCGAACTGATCGGACACGAAACGTCACCGCACCTTTTGCAGATCGTTCCGCCGAACGAAGTCGTGGCGACGATTGTCTATCAAATGCAAATCGGCGAATCGCGCGGCTCGATGAGCATCTGTCTGCCGATTGGAATGCTCGAAGGCGTGATTGAAAAATTCAATCAATCCTCGTATTCATCCGACAAAGTTCCCGCGCCGGAAGCGACCAGTGCGCTGCTGCAAACGATTTCGACCGTGCATTTTCCGGTCGCCGCCGAACTCGAAAAACTTCCGGTTTCGGTTTCCGATTTGATGGCGCTGGCAATCGGCGATGTTTTGAAAACCTGTCACCGCGTTGAAAATCCGGTCAATATCTTTGTTGATAACTCGGTGAAATTCGGCGGCAGACTCGCCGCGCACGACGGCAGAGTCGTCGTGCAGATGACCGAGCGATAAAAACGCGCTCCCGTCATTGTTTTTGTAAGCGAAACGCTCGCGCTTCGGTCATTAGAGAGATTTAAATATGGAAGAAAATGAATCCGCGAAAAATATAGAACGACTGCTCGATGTCGAGATGGACGTGACCGTGCGTTTCGGGATGACGACGATGCCGCTTCGTGATGTCGTGCGTTTCGGCATCGGCTCGATGATCGAATTGAACCGGACGATTGACGAGCCGGTCGAATTGCTGGTCAATAATTTTTCCTTCGCGCGCGGCGAAGTCGTCGTCGTTGACGGTTATTACGGAGTTCGCATCACGGAAATCGGTTCGCCCGAAGAACGCTCGCGTACGCTGCTCGAATCCGGCAATTAAAGAGGTTTGATAATGAATTTAGAATTAATAATGTCGTCAATCGCCGTTCTCCTCGGAGTTTTGGCAGCCGTCTATGCGCGAACCGCTTTTAAAAAATCGCGCGATTATTGCGGGCTGCTCGAATTTCTCGCCCAGCGAATCGAAGATTTGGAACAAACCGTGACGGCGGTTAAGGATTTAAATGAAACCGGCGCGCAGCGTATTTCCGAACAGGCGCGCCGCGTCGCGTGGCTCGAAACGCGCGTTCGCCAGCCGAAATTAATCGAGGAAGACGTTTTAAACGACGCACAAATTGAAATTTCGACCAAATCAATTATTACCGAACGGCGGCATCGCGTTTTAACGCTCGCCGCGCGCGGTCAAAGCGTTGAGGAAATCGCCGAAACTCTGGGAATGATGCACGGCGAAATTCAGCTTATTATTAATCTGAGCCGCATCACGGCGTAACTAAAACAAGGAAACTTATGAATTACGGACTTTACACGGCTTTTTTGGGAATGCGTTCGCGCCAGCGAACTTTGGACGTGCAGGCGAGCAACATCGCCAACGCTTCGACGACCGGTTTTAAAGCCGAACGTCTGCTTTACGCCGCGTTTGAAGCGCAAAATAAAGGCGCGGGCGACAAACAGAATTTGATCGCGGGCGTGGCGACTTCGGGAAATACGGATTTCACCGCCGGTTCGATCCGCGACACGGGAAAAAGTTTGGACGTAGCGATTGACGGCGACGCTTTTCTGCAAGTTCAAACGGCGAACGGCACGAGATTTACACGAGCCGGAAATCTGACGCTCGACGCAAACGGGCAGCTCGTCACGCAGCGAGGCGAACTCGTCGTCGGCGAACGCGGCGCGATTACCATTCCGCCGGGCGGCGAGCTTTCCATCGGCGCGGACGGAACTTTAGCCGTCGGCGGTCAGAATTTCGATAACTTAAAACTCGTCCGCTTCAACAATCCGGCGACGGCTTTGATCAAAGAAGGCGACGGGCTTTTTACGACGACCGGCACAGAACAGCCGATTGCCGCGACGAATTCAAAAGTCGTGCAGGGCGCGCTCGAAACTTCCAACGTCAACTCCATTTCCGAAATGGTGGCGATGATAAACAACACCCGCGAATTCGATTCGCTGCAAAAATCAATGTCGCTTTTGATGAACGACATCGGGCGCAAAATTTCCGGCGAAATCGGAAAAATGTAATTCGTCCTTCGTCAGTTGCCAAATCGAAAAACAAATGAAGAACAAATAACGAAGGACAAAGGACAAAGGACAAAAGACAAAAGACAAAAGACAAAGGATTAAATATTATGCCAAACAGAGCTTTATTAACGGCTGCGACCGGAATGCGCTTGCAGCAGCAAAACGTGGACAACATCGCCAACAATCTGGCGAACGCTTCGACCGTCGGCTTTAAACGCACGCGGCTCGAATTTCAGGATTTGCTTTATCAAAATCTGCGGGCGGCGGGCGGCGCGTCAAACGCTTCGACGAATCTGCCGGTCGGTCTGCAAATCGGACTCGGAGCGAGAACGATTGCTTCGGAAAAAATCTTTTTGCAGGGCGATTTCAAACAAACCGAAAACCCGCTCGATATGGTCATCGAAGGCAGCGGATTTTTTCAGGTGCGCCAATCGAACGGCGATGTCGCATACACGCGAGCCGGACAATTTCATCTGAATAATCAAGGTCAAATCGTCACCGCAACCGGCGAATCGCTCGAACCGGCAATCACGATTCCGACACAGGCGACTTCGATCACCGTCGGCACGGACGGCACGGTTTCCGTGACGCTTCCCGGACAGGCGAACGCGCAAAACGTCGGACAATTGCAGTTGGCGATTTTCGCCAATCCCGCCGGTTTGGAAGCACTCGGCGGCAATCTTTTTAAAGAAACCGGCGCGTCGGGACAAGCCGTTTCGGGCGCGGCTGACGCAAACGGTGTCGGGCGCATCAATCAGGGTTTCGTCGAAGGCTCGAACGTCAACGTCGTCGAAGAACTCGTCAATATGATTTCCGCGCAGAGAGTTTATGAAACGAATTCCAAAGTGATTTCGACCGCTGACAAAATGCTCGGCACAATCAATCAGGCGGTCAACTAACAATCGTTTGAAATCTTTTATTTGCCCACGATTTCTAATGAAACAGATCAACGCGAAAATTAATCGAAAACTATTCGATTTGAGCGAACAGCGACAATCGCTGCGGCAGATTTTTTTCGCGCTGATTTTATTTTTGGCGGCGGGGATTTCCGTCGCGGCGCAGACGAAAACAATCGTGCGCGTCGCGGTCGAAACAATCGTCGAGAATCAGACGATTAATCTCGGCGACATCGCGCGAATTTCGGGCGACGCAGCACAGATCGAGCGGCTGAAAAACATTTCGCTCGGCTACGCGCCGAACATCGGCGCGGTGCGGGAGTTGACGCGCGAACGAATCGCGCTGGCGATTTCGACCGCCGGTTTCGCCGCGCCGGAAGTCCGGCTTGACGCGCCGCCGTCGGTCAATATTCGCCGCGCCGCGCAGGAAATCAACCGCTCGACTCTTCTCGAAGCGATTGAAAACGCCGTGCGAATTCAGATTTCCGCCGAAACCGTCGAAGCGCGGCTCATTAAAATTGATTTGCCCGAAAAGATTTTCGCGCCGAACGGCAAAGTCGAAATTCGGACGAATCTGGCGGGCGTTCGCAATTTATTCGCGCCGTTCGCCGTCTCCGTCGAGATTCGCGTCAACGATAAAATTTTCAGACGATTTGCGGCGAACGCGGAAATTGAAGCCTTCGCCGAAGTTTTCGTCGCCGCGCAAACTTTGGTCGCCAACGCGAAAATCACGGCGGCGGATGTTCGGCTCGAAAAACGGCGCATCGAAAAACCTTTATCTTTTTATTTGCGCGACGCGGAAAAACTGCGCGGCGCGACGCTCGTCAAAAACGTCGCCGCCGGCGCGGAAATCACCGCCGATTCGTTTGTCGCCGGCATCGTCATCCGCGCGGGCGACCGGGTTCGCATCGTCGGTCAGTCAGGCAAAATGCAGATTATCGTCAACGGCGAAGCGCGCGCGTCGGGAAAAATCGGCGACCGCATCGCTGTCAAAAATTTACAGTCGAACGCCGTTTTGCAAGCCGTCGTCGTTGATGAAGGATTGGTCAAAGTGATTTTCTAAAACTATTATGAAACTCAAAACACTCGCAATTTTAATGATGCTTTCGTTCGCTTTCGCAACCGTTCAGGCGCAGGACAAAAAATCGAAAAAGCTTTTAAAAGAGCAGCCGAAACTCGCCGTCGTGCAGATCGAGAAAACGCCGCCGACACCGCCGCCGTCGGTGACGGTTGACGAAATTATCAAACCGCCGAACGGTTCGCTATTCACGGATTCGTCGGCGAACGGAAATTTGTTTCGTGATTTTAAAGCCCGGCAGCTCGGCGATCTCGTTTTTATAGACATTGACGAAACCAGCACGGCGACCGTCACGTCGGGAGCAAAACGCGCCCGCGATTCGGGAGCGGTCGGCGGAATCGTGACGGCTGCCGGTGCTTTACCGGTTCCGGGCGCGGCGATTGCGGGAACGATTATCGGCGCGATTGGGACCCGCAAATACGAGGGAAACGGCACGACGCAGCGCAAAAGCGCGATTAACGCCCGCATCACCGCCCGCGTTATCGAAGTTCTGCCGAACGGCGATTTGCGGATTCAGGCTCTCAAACTCATCCGCATCAACAAGGAAACCGAACAAGTCGCCGTGACGGGAATTATCCGCCCGAACGATCTCGCCGCCGACAATTCCGTGCCGACCGTTTTAATCGGCGATTTGCGCGTCGAATTTAATGGCAAGGGAGTTGCATCAGCAGATAATCAACCGGGTTGGTTTTTCCGGCTGTTCGACAAAATTTCACCTTTTTAGATTGTTCCCGCCAACATTTGACGGTTGCGGAACTCTCAAGGAAACAACGGTCAATGCTCAACAAAAACAAAATCTCCTTCCTTCCGGCGCGTCTCGGCAAAACTCTTTTGCTGACCGCCGGACTTTTCTTTTTCTTCGCCGCGCCCGCCGCCGACTGTCAACAAACCGATGCGCGGACGAGCGTCCGCGTCAAGGATTTGGCGGAAATCGAAGGCGTGCGCTCGAACCAGTTAATCGGTTACGGTTTGGTCGTCGGACTCAACCGCACGGGCGACCGCGTTCAGCAAAATCTTTACGCCCGCCAGACTTTGCAGAATCTCCTCGAACGAATGGGCATCTCGACCGAAACGGCGACTCTCAAGCCGGAAAATATCGCTACGGTTCTGGTGACGGCAACCTTGCCGCCGTTCGCCCGCCAAGGCTCAAAACTCGATGTCACGGTTTCTTCTATCGCCGACGCGCGTTCCTTGCAGGGCGGAACTTTGATTTTAACGCAGCTTAAAGGAATTGACGGACAAGTTTACGCCGTCGCGCAGGGTTCGATTTCCATCGGCGGAATTTCGGCGGGCAATTCGGGCAGTTCGGTCGAAATCAACCATCCGACCGTCGGGCGCGTTCCGAACGGCGCGAACATCGAAAAAACCGTCGCCGCCGAGTTTGCCGCCGGAAATCGCCTGACGCTGGTTTTGCGCGACGAAGATTTTTCGACCGCCGCCAAACTCCAGCAAACGGTTGACGCGAAATTCGGTAAGGGAACTTCCAAAGCTCTCGACGGCAGAAATGTTGACGTGAACATTCCGGCGGCGTTCTATGATAACAACGTCGGCTTTATCGCCGAACTCGAAAACTTGCGGCTCACGCCGGAGAAAATCGCCAAAATCGTCATTAACGAACGCACCGGCACGATCATCATGGGGCGCGAAGTGCGGCTCGCGGCGGTCGCCATTTCGCAGGGCGGCGTGACGGTGCGAATCGGAACCGAATATGAAATTTCGCAGCCTTCGCCGTTCAACAGAACCGGCGAAACCGTCGTTGTTCCGCTGACAAACGTCGAAGTCAAAGAAAAAAAAGTCGAATCGGTAATCTTGCCCGACGGCGCGACGATTGACGAAGTTGTTCGCGGTCTGCGCGCGCTCGGCGTTTCCGCCCGCGATGTCATCAGCATTCTTCAGGCGATCAAATCCGCCGGAGCGATGAACGCCGATTTGGAGATGCAGTAAATTTTATGAATGTTTCCGCGCTCGACAATTTAATTCAAACCGATTCGAGAGTCGGTAAAACCAGCCAATCGAGCGACGAAGCGATGCGGCGGACGGCGCAGCAGTTTGAAGCCGTTTTGCTGATGCAGTTGACTTCGGCTTTGAACGCGGCGAGCGACGAAGACGACGGCGAAGAAAAACTTTTCGGCGGCGACGGCGGAACCGGTTTAGCCAAAAAGATGTTTTCCGAACAGCTTGCGACCACAATGTCCGAATCGGGCGGAGTCGGTCTGGCAAATTTGATTATGGAAAAATTCGGCAATCAGACGAAACCGACAGGCAAAACCGACGGTTTTTTGAACGCCGTCGCCGCCGTCAGAGATATTCAGCAAAACGCCCGCACCCCGACAAATTTATCTAAAAATGTATCGGCTGACGAAAGAACCGCGCCATTCGCCGAAAGCCGCGCGAAAAACCTTTTACCAATCGGCAATCCCGACGAGGCGGAAATCGTTTCGAGATTCAGCGACGAAATCGCGGGCGACACGGACGAAGAAAAGCGCGGTTATTTGACGCTCGACGGACAAATTTTGAATTCGACCCGCGCCCGCGTCGTGCCTGATTACGTGCAGGCGAAAAATCAATCGGAAATGACGACGGGAAATTTTCCGGCAACGCCGAACCCTTCGGAAAAAGTCAGTTTTCAAATGCCGGTTTTCGGCAGAATCTCATCGGACTTCGGCAGCCGATTTCATCCGATTGACCGAAAAACGAAATTTCACGGCGGCATAGACATCGCCGTTCCGAAAAACACGCCCATCGGCGCGGCGGCGGACGGCATCGTTAAATTCGCCGGTTGGAAGGACGGTTACGGCAACATCGTCGTCATCGAACACCGCGACGGTTCGGAAACTTTTTACGGTCATAACGAAAAATTGTTAGTCGCCGAAGGGCAGCCGATCCGCGCCGGAGACGTGATTTCTCTGTCCGGTTCGACCGGCAAATCAACCGGACCGCATCTTCATTTTGAAGTCCGCGTGGACGGCATCGCCGTCAACCCGCATAAATTTTTATCTAATGTTTTACCGGTTCGCGCCGATAGGTAAAATGGATAAGATATTCTCAGGGAGAATTTATGATGGGTAAAATAAATTTCGATAAAGCGGGCGATGCCAAGGC
>JAJAZE010000220.1 GCA_026785925.1 Pyrinomonadaceae bacterium | reverse complement strand
TCTTCACGCGAGTTAAAGTTCATCACCGAGCTTGGACGCAGTTTGCTGATTACGGTTCATCCGAAAAAAGTCGCGGCACGGGTGGCGGAGGCGATTCGGCGCGAAATAGCGGCGGAAGTTTGCGCGGTGGTCGTCGAACTCGAACACATCGGGCTGGTTAGTTCCGCTTTCACTTTTGAAAACAGAGAAGCGCACACCGGTTTTCTGCACAAAGACCGATTCAGAAATCGTCTGGAATTTCTGCCGCCGCAAGTTTCATATCTGAAGGAAACGGAAACGGAATTTTTACTCAAAGAAAAAACTCACGGTTTGGAATACGTTTCGCCGCTGCACATCAACGGCGAGGTGAAAGGCGCGATTATCGTCGGTTTCAAATACAAAAAAGACTGCACCGAATCAGCGCAGCGAACCATTGACGCGGCGGCGCAGATGACGGCGATGTCCATCAATCTTTCGGCGCATTACGAAGCGACCATTGACGCTTCAATCAATCAGGCGAAGGAAGAACACCGCCGATTTACCGAAGCGGTTTTAGATGCTTTGCCCGTTTCGATTTATGTGATTGACCGCGATTATCGCATCGTCACCTGGAACCGTCACCGGGAAATCGGCGTGCAGGGAATTCCGCGCGATTCGGTCATCGGGCGCGACGTTTTCGATGTCTTAGCCAAACAGCCGCGCGGCAAATTGCGGCACGAATTTGAACGTGCGTTTCAGACGGGAAAAATCGAACGCATTGAACAGCGCACGACCGACGACGACGGCTCGACGGTTTATTGGCTGGTTAGCAAAGTCCCGATGCGCGACAAAGAAAGCGGCGAAATCTCGCACGTAATCACGGTCGGCGAAGACGTGACCGTGCGCGTCGAAGCGATTCACGCCGTCGGACGCGCCGAAAAACTCGCCGCCGTCGGACGACTCGCGGCGGGCGTGGTTCACGAAATAAACAATCCGCTGGCGACCATTTCCGCCTGCGCCGAATCGCTGGAAACCAGAGTTGACGAAGGTATCTACGGTTCGTCGCCCGATGTCGAAGATTTGCACGAATATCTCGGTTTGATTCGGAGCGAAGCCTTTCGCTGCAAATCAATCACCAACGGTTTGCTGGATTTCAGCCGGATGCGAACGGGGAATCGCTTTCCCATTGATATTTCCCAAATTTTGTCTTCTTCGGCGCGGCTTATTACTCATCAAAAACGCGGAAATAATATCGGCATCAACTTTGAAATTGACGCAAATCTGCCGCCGGTCAACGCCGACGAAGGACAATTGCAGCAAGCGGTGATCGCGCTCGCCACCAACGCCATTGACGCGATGCCTAATGGCGGAACGCTGACTTTTCGCGCTTTCGAGCAGAGCGGGCGCGTCGTCGTCGAAGTGCAGGACAGCGGACACGGCATCGCGCCGGAAAATATGTCGAAAATTTTCGAGCCGTTTTTCACCACCAAAGAAGTCGGCAAAGGAACCGGACTCGGTTTAGCCGTCTGTTACGGCATCGTCACCGAACACAACGGACGGTTAAGCGTTCGCTCAAATATCGGTATCGGGACGACTTTTTCAATTTTCCTTCCGGTCAATTCAGGGAACGCTTAAAATTTCGAGCTGGAATACGGTAACTTCGCAGGCTTTTTAAACTAATAATGCTAATCAAAAGCAAAAACTTTTTATCATTCCAGAGCATTTTCTCTGCGTTCTCTGCGCCTCTGCGTGAAAATGTTTTGTATCTTATCGAAAATATCCGGTTTTTTCGGCAATTTTTTCACGCAGAGGCGCAGAGAACGCAGAGTTTTTTTATTCCTGATTCGCATTGATAATAAATATGGCAAAACTCTTGGTAGTTGATGATGAAAACAATTTGCGTCTCGTCGTGCAGAAGGAAATGTCGCGGCAGGGACACGAAGTTGCCACGGCTTCGGACGGCGAAGCGGCTTGGGAGTTGCTGGAGCGGCAGGATTTCGACGTTTTGCTCTGCGATATAAATATGCCGCGTCTCGACGGCATCAGTTTGCTGCGCCGCCTGCGCGAAAAAAGTCAGAATCCGCCCGAAGTAATTATGCTGACCGGACAGGCGACGGTCGAATCGGCAATCGAAGCGATGAAGCTCGGAGCTTACGATTATTTGACCAAGCCTTACCGCATCACCGAACTATCCGTTCTGGTCACGCAAGCCGCCGACAAACAGAAACTCAAAATTGATAATCAGCGTTTGCGGGCGCAGGTCGAACGCTCGCATCAGAATATGCCGGAAATCGTCGCCGAATCGCCGCAGATGAAGGAAGTTTTGCGGCTCGTGCAGCGCGTCGCGCCTTCGGATACGTCGGTTTTAATCACGGGCGAATCGGGAACCGGCAAGGAACTCGTCGCGCAGGCGATTCACCGGCTTTCAAGGCGCAGCGACAAAACTTTTATTGATTTAAACTGCGCGGCTTTGCAGGACTCCTTGCTCGAATCGGAACTTTTCGGACACGAAGCCGGCGCGTTTTCCGGTGCGCGGGCGAGAAAATTGGGGCTTTTTGAAATTGCCGATGGCGGCACGATTTTTCTCGATGAAGTAATGGAAATGCCCGCGCAGCTTCAATCGAAATTATTACGCGCCTTAGAAACGCGGACGTTTTTCCGCGTCGGCGGCGTGAAAAAAGTCGAGGTTGACGTGCGTCTTCTGGCGGCAACCAACCGGAACACGGCGCAGTCCACCGCCGACGGAACTTTTCGCCCCGACTTGCTTTATCGCATCAACAGTTTCGAGATTCATATTCCGCCGCTGCGTCAACGCCGCGAAGACATCGAACCGTTAGCCCGCCACATTTTAAATAAAATCGCCGGTGTCAATGCGCCCGAACTCGCGCCGCCCGCCATTGATGCGCTGTGTTCGTTCAGTTGGACGGGTAATGTCCGCCAACTTCGCAATTGTCTGGAACGCGCGGTGCTGCTTGCCGACAACGGCAGAATCACGACCAAAGAACTGCCGCCCGAAGTCGTCTATCGAACCAACGAACCGAATGTTTCCGTGAGCTACAATCTGCCGAAGGAAAACGGCACGAATTCTTTTCAGAATCACGCGCCGACGGCTCTGCACGAAGTCGAGAAACAGCAAATTTTGCGGGCTTTGGAACAAACCGGCTGGCATCGCGGAAAAACCGCCGAGATTTTAGGAATTTCCTCTTCGACGCTTTACCGTCGTTTGCGCGAATATGATTTGGATGTGCGATAAAAATTATTAAAAGTTACGCAGTTGAAAAATAAAGGCACATTTTAACAGGATGGACAGGATGGACAGGATTAACAAACAGTTCGGCAAATCTTTTTATCCTATCCATCCTGTAAATTTTCTTCCAACCGCGTAACTCGTAACTTTTATGAAAAATACAAAGACGATTTTGTTAATTGTTCTCAGTTTGATTACGGCGAACGCCGCTTTCGCCCAGAGTCGAATCGGCGGCAAAGTAATCGAAATCATTGACGGCAAGACGGCGATTGTGGAAATGCAGAACGGCAGTCGGCTGACGGCGGAATTGCAGTATATCGAAGTCCCGGAAAGCGGACAGCCATTCAGCGAAATTGCCAAACAGCATCTGGGCGCACTCGTGTTAAATCAAATCATCGAGTTCCGAGCGCGTGGATTCAGACCGACGGTGACGGTCGGACAAATTTTTCGCAAAGGCATAGACATCAGCCAGCAGATGATTCGGGATGGCGCGGCGTGGTATGCCGTGCCGCAGAAAAGCGGGCAGGACGCGGCGGAAAGCGAAACTTATCAGAGTCAGGAAGCGCAGGCGAAAAGCGAGAAGCTCGGCATCTGGTCAATTGAAAATCTCAAACCGTCGTGGCAGATTCGCGCCGAAGCCGAAGAAACTCAGCGACAGCAGGAGAAAATTGCGCGAAAAGCCGCCGAAGATATGGCGTTGGTCGCCGAGATACAACAGCAGCAAAAACCGGCGGTCAAACGGCAAATGAGCAGCGAGACGCAAATGTTGACGACCTCTGCCGCCAACATCAAAATGCCCGCTAATATGAAGCTGGTCGGCGGTTTGATGGTTGGTTACGACCCTGCCGCAAAAGTCGGTTTGATCGCTACGCCGATGATGAAAATGGAGGTGGCGGACGGCAGCGGCAAACAGGCGGTAGTCATCCAAATTGTTTATCTCTATTACGACGGAAATGAAAGTAAAGGCAGACAAAGCAATTATCTGGTTTTTGTTGATTCGGAATCGAGAGATTTCAAATTTCTCAAATACAATGAACTGATCGTCACAGCGGACAATCAAAAAATTGTCATCGGCAAAGCCCGACGCACCGCCCGCACCGATGAGTTCGGTGTCAAAGAAGGTTTGGAGTATGAAATCAAGAAAAACATCTTTGCTAAAATCGCCAACGCCGCGAACCTTGAAATAAAAGTCGGAACTTATTCGAGAAAACTTGACGGAGCGGTTCAACTACTGCTCAACAACGTGCTGCAAAGTTCTCTCTAAAACAACCAACCGAATGAAATAAAAGAAGGCAGTCATTGACTGCCTTTTCAGCTTTGCTTTTGAGAAACTTTTAGTTTTTCGGTTTGATTTTATCTTCAAACCATTCGGTCAAACCGTCAACCGATTCTATATGCACAGGTTTTCCCTGCCACGCTTTGACGGCGAAAATAATCAGCATCACCATCGTCACAATTTGAAAAATGCCGTTCGCCGAATCTGCGAATCGAACGAAGTTGTCGGCAAAGCCCAGAATCGTCGTCACGATTAAAATTCCGATGTGCGCCGCCAAGCCCTGCGCCGCGTGAAAACGCACTTTCGTTTCGCTCTTCGGCACGAATAAAAGTATCAGAATTCCGGCAATCAACCCGACAAACCAGGGAATATACGGCAGAGCCGTCAAGATATTTTCGGGCAAACCGACGTTGGCAACTTTGCGGTTTGACGCTTTGTTCATATCGGCAAGATTAGTCGTTTGATAATTCGCCGGAACATTCTGCCCGTTGTATGGCGACTGAAAATTGCCGAATTCATTGCCGTCAAAACGCCGCGTTTCCTCTTCCGTCACCGACGGCGGCGGAAATTCGGCGGTTTTAAATCGGTTCTTCGGCAAAACGGCAGTTTCGGCTTCCTGCCGAACTCTTTCGGGAAACGTCGGGTCGAGCGGATTAGTATCGAATTTCTTTTTCTTTGCCATTGTTTTTTGATTTTACGACATCAGAAATGGTTTGGTTCATAAAAATTTAGCTATCAAATTTTCTAACCCAAAAAGCTACAATGGTCGAAGACATTGCTAAAACCATAAAACTTATGACAGCATAATCCCAATGATTTAATTCTTCCGAACCGTGCGAAACGATAAAGCCGTATTTTTCTTTTGTTTCTCGCTCCTTTTCAATCCGATATTGTCGAGATGAAGTGACTGCATAATACCAAGCCAAGTAAAACACCAAGGCAAGAATAATCATTTTTACAGAAGTTCGGCTAATTTTCATTCTGCAATTTTAATCCCAAGTTCCTTTAACTGCGAATTATCAACCGCGCCCGGCGAGTCCATCATTAAATCCTGCGCCGAGGCGGTTTTCGGGAACGCCATCACGTCGCGGATGTTTTCCGTGCCGCAGAGAATCATACAGGTGCGTTCGATGCCGGCGGCGAAACCGCCGTGCGGCGGTGTGCCGAACTCCAAAGCGTCGAGGAAAAAGCCGAATCTTTCGCGGGCGACTTCGGGCGACAAACCCAACGCTTTGAAATTCATCGCCTGAATTCCCTTTTGATGAATCCGAATCGAACCGCCCGCGCATTCGTAGCCGTTGATTACCGCGTCGTAAGCCTTGGCGCGAATTTGTCCGAAAAGCTCGGTTTCTCCGTTTTCGACGGCGCGTTTGAACAACGCTAAATCCTCGTCCATCGGCGACGTGAACGGATGATGC
>JAJAZE010000219.1 GCA_026785925.1 Pyrinomonadaceae bacterium | reverse complement strand
TCGTTCGAGAGAACGACGACGACATCGCCCGGACTGTAAAGCGTTTGGTCAATCGGAAACTTAATCGCCGTCGCGTTGCCGTTTTCGTGGCTGACGGTTTCATATTCAAAAGTATCGGCGTTAAAACTGATGGTCTGACAAAAGGCTACTTCAGGCATTTTTCTGTATTTCTCCAAATCTGGATTCGAGATATTAGGACTATCTGAAATCGGTAATAAATTAATTGAAGTTTAACTTTTCAAAGGTTTAAAGTCCAAAGTAATTGCGTCGTGGTCGGAGAGCGGTAGATTTTCCGCATCGAATAACTCTCCGACGGTGTTCGGTTTTCCCTGCACCTCAATTCCCTTTCCCGCAAACCAATCGAGCCGCGCCGAGACTTTACCGCCGACTTGTTTTGCCGCCCAGAAAATAAATGGAAAACACCAGCGCGGAACCCAATCGCCCAAATTCGTGTTATACGCCGCGTTCTCCATATCGTAATGCAGTGTTCCCGCGCCGGTTTCGTTGAGATTTTTATAATCGTAACCGCGCCGTTCCAATTCCTGAAAAAGACCGCGCTCGAAATAGCGGTCGGGATGCGGATAATGATTTGCCGAAACTTTTTTGACACCCATCAAAACTCGGCGAAAATATCCGGCGATAGCGCGATTAGCACTCTGCGCGTTAAAAGTCGTCGTGTTCCAATCGCCGCCGATGACGGTCGGCAGTTTCGGCAGCGTGTCGAGATGGTCAAGCACGATTTTCATTTGCCGATGCCGATGTTTGCGCGACGAATGCGCGTCGAGATGAACGGTGACGGCACGAAAATCGCCGCCCGGATGTTCGATGTCGGCGATTAAAGCGCGTAAATAGCCGAGCCGTTTTTCTTTCCCGAACATTTTATCTTTACCGTTCGGCAGGGCGACGGCGTGAGCGTTTCGCATTGGAAATTTCGAGAACGTCGCCAAGCCGTGCAGCGATCTCGTGTTCTCCGCCGCTACTTCCGATTCCACGCCGCTGCCTTTTTGCAAAGCGATATAAACCGGCGCGAAAGCGTAATTTAATTTCAATTCTTTTGCCAATTCCCGCGCGACGAAACGATTGCCGCTCCGCGCCATTCCGTAGTCGAGTTCGGTCAGCAGAAGCAAATCCTTGTCTTTTAACAGCTCGTGATTTTTCAGCGCGACGACGATTCCGTCAAAGCGATTTCCCCGCTCGATATTCCACGCCAGCGCGGAAACCGCCGTCGGTTTAGCGTGGTTTTCCGGCGCGAAATCTTCCCGCACGACCGCGTTCAGAATTCTTTCGACTTCCGATTTTACGTTTTGATAGACGGCGGATTTTTCCATCTCGCCGGTCGAATCAAATTGCAGCAAATCGGGAAAAGATTTTTCCAATTGATGGTCTAGAACGGCGGGCGAAGCAGTTGGCGCGAGGTTGTCGGAAATCATAAACGGAAGTAAAAAAGCTGTTTGGAAAACGGAAATTTCAATCTCTCGCCGGTGCGCGATTATTAATCGTCAGTTGCTCATTATTCAAACAAGCAAACCGCCTGATTTTACCGTTCCGGCAATTTTTAACGAACAAATGAAAATGAATAATTAAACCGATTTACACTTTCGCATTTAATCGTCGAATCGCTCTTTATTCGGCACGACGGCAAGGAAATCTTCGGCGATTTTTTCGGTGTAAATTGCAAGCAGTTCGTCAATTCTTTCGCGGCTCTCCGAATGAAAAATCAGCCCGACGTGTTTCGATTTCGTCACGCGATAGACGATTTCCGCCGCGTCGTAAGGCGAAGTGTCGGGCTTTTCCTGATTAGCGAGACACAGCACGATGCCCGCGTAATCCTGACGAATCTTCGGCAAGCGGTAAGGTTTTTCAGCCGTCGCCGTTTCGAGTTTCGCCCACTCGCGCCACAAATTAAAACCGCTCGCCTGTTCCAGAACATCGGCGATATACGCGCCGCCGACCCGCGCCGCGACTTCTAAAAGATAAAATTTCCCCGTTTCGGAACATTGCAGAAATTCCGCGTGGGCGACACCGCGTTGATAGTCGAAGGCTTTCAAAAGCTGTTTATTAAGTTGTTCCAATTCGCGCCGCTCTTTCGATTTGTAGGGCAGAATCGAAGTCGTAAAAATGCCGCCCTGATGCGAAACTTTGAACGGCGCGGTTCCGTAACCGCTCACGCCGCACACCGCGATTTTGCCGTTTTCGACCACCGAATCAACGTGAAAAACTTTACCTTCGATAAAGCGTTCAATCAAAAACTGCGACGGATGATCGCGCCACGTATTCCGCCCGTCCAATTCATTTAACATCTGCCAAACTTCATCTTTCGTCTGACATTTCCTGATGCCGTGCGCGTTGACTTCCGTGCGCGGTTTGATAATCCACGGCGCGGGAACGGTTTCTAAAAAATCGTTGATTTCAGTTGAATTAAACGCGCTGACATATTCGGGACACGGCAATTGCGCCTGATGCGCCATATTTCGCATTCGCAGTTTATCGCGGAAACGCAGCAGGTAAGAGCCGCTCAAACCTTCAATCTGCAAATGTTCGCGGGCTTTGGCGGCGGTCAGCACATCGAATTCGTCAATTCCGACCAGGCGGTCAATTTTCCCGGCTCCGGCGATATTCGTGACGGCGCGGATATAATCTTCCGGCGCGGCGTTCGCGCCGACGGTTTTAACTTCGCTCAAACTCGTCCACGACCAAGGTTCGTCCAGCAAATGTTCGCCCATCACCAGAGTTACGCGCCAATTTCGCTCGTGACATTCTTCGTAAAACTCGTTGCCTTTGAAATAGCTGGCGATGCAGACGATGTGTTTTTTCATATTTCTAAATTTGGAATTTGGAATTTAAGACCAGCCGCGCTTTTTAAGTCGGAATCTGACGTTTGTCTTTTTTATTTACCGAATGCGATTTTATTTTGCGCCGAAAGAATGGCACAATTTAATGGTTCAGACAACAGCAAGTTATTGTTTCGACACTAACAAATACACCGGATAACTTGCAAATTCGACAGTTTTTGGAATTGGAGTAAAAACATAATGGGCGAAATAGATATAGTAAATTTCATCAGTCATCTTTTAATTTATATGGTCGTGCTGCTCCTGGCGATTTCGGCGCACGAAGCCGGACACGCCTGGATGTCGTATAAATTCGGCGACGACACGGCTTATATGCTCGGTCGCGTGACGTTAAATCCGGTCGCGCACACCGACCCGATTGGAACGCTTTTGATTCCGATTATTTCTTTTACTTTCGGCGCACTCGGCGGTGCGCTCGGCTCGATTCCGCTGATCGGCTGGGGAAAACCGACACCGGTCAATCCGCGCAATTGGAAAAATTACAAATTAGCCAACGTGATGGTTTCCATCGCCGGTGTGCTGGCAAATCTGATTTTGCTGACCATCGGCATTATCGCGGCAAAAATTATGATGTCGCAAGGTTTCGGGCTGGAAGAATTTTTCGGCAGAACGACCAATCCGCTAGCAATTTTCGTCGGCAATCTGATGCTCTTAAATCTTTCGTTATTCGTGTTTAATCTATTGCCGTTTCCGCCGCTCGACGGCAGCAAAATTCTTTCGACGTTTTTGCCCGCGAGTTTCACGCCGATTCTGAATTTGCTTGAACAATACGGTTTTTTAATCTTGATGGCTTTAATTTACATCGGCGTTTTCCGTTTGATTATTACGCCGTTTCTTTACGCGCTGATTGCGATTCTCCAATAAGTTTATGAAAAAACGCATTTTCAGCGGAGCGCAGCCGACGGGCAATCTGCACCTCGGCAATTATCTCGGCGCACTCAAAAACTGGGTCGCGCTGCAAAACGAATACGAAAGTTTTTTCTGCATCGTCAATCTGCACGCCGTGACATTGCCGCAAAAGCCGGAACTCTTAAAACAGAAAACTCTCGATTTAGCCAGAATTTATCTCGCGTCGGGCATCAATCCAGAAAAATCTACAATCTTTGTTCAATCGGACGTTTCCGAACACGCCGAACTCGCGTGGATTTTGTCGTGCATTGCCAGAATGGGTGAACTCGAACGAATGACGCAGTTCAAAGATAAAGGCAAAGGCAACTTGGAGCGCGCCGGAGTCGGGCTTTTTACTTATCCGATTTTGATGGCTTCCGACATTCTGCTTTATCGAACGAATCTCGTTCCGGTCGGACAAGATCAAAAACAGCATCTCGAACTATCACGCGATTTAGCCGAAAGATTTAACCGCGATTTCGGTGAAACCTTCGTCGTTCCCGAATCTTTCATTCCGCCGGTCGGCGCGAAAATTCAGTCGCTGCAAGACCCTTTGAAAAAGATGTCGAAATCGGATGAAAATTTAAACGGTTCGATATTTTTGCTTGACGATGCGGACACGATTCGCAAAAAATTCAAAAAAGCCGTAACTGATTCAGGAACCGAAATCACTTTCGACGATTCGCGTCCAGCGAT
>JAJAZE010000218.1 GCA_026785925.1 Pyrinomonadaceae bacterium | reverse complement strand
GCGCGGCGCACACATCCAAAAAACTTTCGCCTGCTTTTAATCGAACCGTTTGCGCGACCAGTTGCGAGCCTTCGTCCTGAAAATAAATTTTGCCTTCAGCGGCATAGACGCGCAGCATTTCATTTGAATTTGAAACTTTGCACGCGCCCTGCACGATTTCCGACTCGATGATTTCCAAATCGAGTTTTTTAAGAATTTCGACCGTGTTTTCAACCGATTTGCTCGTTAACCTGAAAACCGACGCGGGCGTTTCGTTGTTTTCTCCGGCGAGTTTTTCGGTTTCGGTAAACCCGAACTGACGAATCCATTTTTCAATCAGCCAGCGCGGATGCGAGCTTTCGACCGCCATTCGTTCGATTTCATCTTTGAAAGTCAGCTTCACTTCTTCGCGCGTGAATCTTCGCAAAATCGCGTTGACCAAACCTTTCGCCGAAATCTTTTTCGCCTTGACTGCCAGATTAACCGCGTCGTTGATAACGGCGTGCGCCGGAACTTTATCGAGATAAATCAGTTGATAAAGTCCGAGCCGCAGAATAATTTTTATCGCCGCGTCGAGCTTTTTCCCGTTCGTCAATTGTTCGATTATTCGGTCGAGGTAAAGTTGCCGACGCAAAACGCCGAGCGTTAGATGATGACAAAGTGCGCGATCTTTAGCTTCGAGTTTTTCCTCGTAAAACGGCAGCAGCACCGACGAAAAGGCTTTTTCGGTTTCGATTTTCGTGAGAATTTCAAACGCGGCGATTCTGGCTGGCGAGATGTTCATTTTTCCGTTTTCTTCAGCGGCGGATTCAGCGTCAGCGGACGCGCATCTTCGGTTTTGCCCGGCTGTAAATTATTGTCAACCGCGATTCGGTCATCGAAAACAAAACATTCGCCTTCCCAAAGCGATTTTTCGGCGGGCGTTTCTTCGAGATATTTTAAAATTCCGCCTTCCAGTTGATAAATTTCTTCGTAGCCGAGCGTTTTCATAAACGGCGCGAACTTTTCACAGCGAATGCCGCCGGTGCAGAACAGCGCAATCCGTTGATGCGTGTTTGGATCGTAGTTTTCCGCGACGAATCGGGGCAAATCGCTAAATTTTTCGATATTGGGATTGATCGCGCCTTTGAAAGTTCCGACCGCAACTTCGTAATCGTTCCGCGCATCGAGAACAATCGTATTTTCGTCGGAAATTATTTCATTCCAGTCAGCAGATTTGACGTGCGTTCCGCTTCCCTTTTCAATTTCGACCGTTTGCCGGAGCGCGACGATTTCCTTTTTGATTCTGACTTTCGCTTTCAAAAACGGGCGTTGGGCGTGAAACGAAGATTTGTAAATCAATCTGGTTTCAAACGCATTTTCCGGAACTTCGATGAATTTTGCGATGTCTGAAGACAATCCCGCAACCGTCGCGTTGTAACCTTCTTCGGCAATCAGAATCGTTCCCAAAATAGAGAATTCCTCCATCGCCGATCTCAAAACATTTTTTATGTCAGACAAATTTTCCAACCGCTTGAACTGGTAAAACGTAATTATTTGGATTCGTTCTTTTGACATCTCTTAAATATCTCTGCGAACTCTGCGCCTCTCTCGTGAAACATTTTCTCACGAGAGAGGCGCAGAGTTCGCAGAGTAAAAACTTGTTCTCTAACCGCCCAGCCTTTCACCCGTCGCCAATTTGATCCCGTTCAAAAAATCGAGTGCTGCCATCCTTTTTTTGCCTTCCAATTGTAACTCATCAATCAACAAAGCCGTCTGATTTCCGCAGATGACTATCAAATTGCCGCCGCTCGCTTCTAAAATTTCTCCGCCATTTTCCATTTTCCGTTTTCCATTTTCCATTTCCCGCGCTTTCCAAATCGTCAGCTTCTTTCCTTGATAAAAAGTATAACTCATCGGAAACGGTTGAAATCCACGCACACGATTTTTAATCTCTGTTGCCGACAGATTCCAATCAATCACGCCGTCCTCTTTTTTCATCAGCGGCGCGTAAGTCGCCTGTGCGTCGTCCTGCGGCTGAACGGTCAATTCGTCAAACATCGCCAGCGTTTCCGATAGTAAATCCGCGCCGAGAATCGAGAGTTTCCGCATTAAATCAATCGCGTTTTCGTTTTCGCCGATTTCGATTTCGCGCTGTAAAAGCATTCCGCCGGTGTCGAGTCCCGCGTCCATCTGCATCGTCGTCACGCCGGTTTCCATTTCGCCTCGGACAATCGCCCAATTAACGGGCGCGGCTCCGCGATATTTCGGGAGCAGTGAAAAATGGACGTTGATCGCGCCTTTCGGAAACGCTTCGAGAAAGGTTTGCGGCAGAATTCGCCCGTAAGCGACGACCACCGCGACATCGGCGTTATGCGATACGAAAGTCTCCAACGCTTCCGGCGTTTTAATTTTCAGCGGTTGATAAATCGGCAGATTATGCAGCAAAGCGAACTCTTTAACCGGCGACGCAGACAGTTTGTTGCCGCGCCCCGCAGGTTTGTCCGGCTGCGTATAAACCGCGACGACTTCGTGACCGTCCTGCAAAATCCGCTCTAAACTCGCCGCCGCCGCGTTCGGCGTTCCCATAAAAACTATTTTCATAAAACACTTTCAATGATAAAGAAAATCGGCAAAGACGTAAAACAGACATCTTTGCCGGAAATTTTGCTAAGTAACAAAAGTTAAATAACCTTGTCCATTAAGGCAAAATTGTATAAGACAATTTAGGCATTGTTGGATGCCTTAACAGTCTTTTCTTTTCAATTTCTTCAGCTATTGACGGTT
>JAJAZE010000217.1 GCA_026785925.1 Pyrinomonadaceae bacterium | reverse complement strand
CCGATATACGCCATAAAAAACGCCAGCGCGACCGTTGCGAAAGTCTTTATTTCCGGATTGACGGCGGCGGTTTCCTGCGAACTGATCAGCATTCCGATTAAGTATGCGCCGATGATTCCCAAAATTGAACCGAACGCCGCGCCGATCAAAGTTTTTAGTGAAGCGCGTCTGGCTCGCATCTCAAACCCGATGACAGCCGCCGCAATCGCCGCTCCGAGCAAAGCGGAAATAAACTGCCGGCTGCCTCGACTCAAAGATTCCGACAAATGCGTCGTCTGCCCCAACGGATTGAGCAGATAGCCGAACGAGACGAGCAGCAGCACGAAGCCGATTCTAATGATGAGAACGTCGAGTTTCATATCGTTTGGAATTTTAACACGAATTTCATCGTGTGAATAGTAAATAACGATTGCCGTTCTTTTACCGATTTTTCGTCGGTCAAACTTACGTTTCGCCGCATTTCTTTCACCGCCGAATTTCGTTAAAATAGACGGCAATGGCAAAACAACCCGCAACAATCTACGTCTGCCAAAACTGCGGCAGACAGGAAAGAAAATGGTCTGGACGCTGCGCCGACTGCGGCGAATTTAACTCGTTCGTCGAGGAGAAATTTCGCTCTTCGCCGCAAACCGTCGGCAAAGTTTCCGCATCCGGCACACAGCGACTTTCGACTAATTCGTTCCGCGAAGTCAAACCGATTTCCTACTCCGACATCGAATCGCAGGACGATATGCGAACGTCTTCGGGAATCGAGGAATTTGACCGTGTTTTGGGCGGCGGCATCGTCGCCGGTTCGCTCGTCTTAATCGGCGGCGCACCCGGAATTGGCAAAAGCACGTTGATAATTCAGGTTGCCGACAAGTTAAGCAAAAGCAACACGCGCGTCCTTTACGTTTCGGGCGAAGAATCGGAACGACAAATCAAAATGCGCGGCGAAAGATTGGCTTTAGATGCCGAAAATCTTTTCCTTTTGCCAGAAACGAACTTGGAAGCGATTTTGAGCGAAGTCGAGAAATTACAACCCGACGCGATTATCGTTGATTCGATTCAGACGGTTTTTTCGCCGCGCATCGAGTCTGCGCCCGGAAGTGTTTCGCAAGTCCGCGAAGTCGCCGGACAATTTATGATTTTCGCCAAAGCGACCGGAACGCCCGTTTTTCTCATCGGTCACGTTACCAAAGAAGGTTCGATTGCCGGACCGAAAGCGTTGGAACACATCGTTGACACGGTTTTGTATTTTGAAGGCGACCGCCACCACAATCACCGAATCATCAGAGCCACGAAAAATCGTTTCGGCGCGGCAAACGAAATCGGCATTTTCGAGATGACCGGCGAAGGCTTGATCGCCGTCGGCAATCCGTCGGAAGTCTTTTTGCAGGAACGACCGGAAGGCACAAGCGGTTCGGTCGTGACGGTTTGTATGGAAGGAACACGCCCGATGCTCGTCGAAATTCAGGCGTTAGTTTCAGGCACGAAATTCGGCACGGGCAGACGAATGGCGCAAGGATTTGACTACAACCGAACTTCCCTTCTGATCGCCGTTCTCGAAAAGCGCGTCGGATTTCAACTCGCCAACGACGACGTTTTCATCAACGTCGCCGGCGGACTCGAAATTGATGAGCCGGCGGCTGATTTAGGTGTCATCGCCGCCATCGCTTCGAGTTTCCGCAACCTGCAAATTCCGCCCGACACCGCAGTTTTCGGCGAAGTCGGCTTAACCGGCGAAGTGCGCGGCGTTCTCCAGGCGCAAGCCCGCGCCCGCGAAGCGCAAACTTTGGGTTTTAAGAAATTG